>DATGZZ010000524.1:0-3896 GCA_035296945.1 Reyranella sp. | reverse complement strand
CGGACGGTGCGCAGATAGCGCGGGAAGGACGGGTCGGGCTCGATCTTGCGGCGCAGGCGCGTGACCTGCACGTCGATGGCGCGCTCGTTGACGGCCGCACCGACGCTCTTGCACAGCGTCTCGCGGCTCAGCACCTCCCCCAGCCGCGTGGTGAAGACGCGCAGCAGCGCGGTCTCTGCGTCGGTGAGCGGCGCGCGCTTGCCCTTGTTCATGAGCTCTCCCAGCTCCTGGTCGAACTGGAAGGGACCGAACGAGACGATGCGCTGCGGCTCGCCCGACGGGTTGGCAGCCGCGCGGTTGCGCTTCAGCACGTTCTGGATGCGCAGCAGGAGCTCGCGCGGCTCGAAGGGCTTGCCGAGATAGTCGTCGACGCCGGTTTCCAGGCCGGCGATGCGGTCCTTGGTGTCGCCCATCGCGGTCAGCATCAGGATCGGCACGTCGTCGCTGCGCCTGATCTCGGTGGCGAAGTCGAGGCCGGTTTGGCCCGGCATCATGACGTCGAGCACGATCAGGTCGAAGTCGAGCACGCCCAGACGCTCGCGCGCCTCGGCGGCATGGCTGGCGACGGTGACACGAAAGCCGTTTTTCGACAGGAAGGTGCGCAGAAGCTCGCGCAGGCGGGTGTCATCGTCGACCACCAGGATGTGCGGCTTGTCGGCCGAGGCATCCATGACGCTCACCGGTTGCCACGCACCCGCTTGTCGACGATCGCACGCTCGGTGGGATCGAGCAGGCCCAGCAGGACCTTGCGGAAGCCTTCGACGGAATCGGCGCCGGTCTCGCGATAGGCGCGGGCGAAGCGCGAGCTCTGGCGGTCGGTCAGCTCGCGCTCGAGCTTCACGCCCTTCTCGGTGAGCCACAGCAGGCGCTCGCGGCGGTCGCGCGCGCCGCTCTTCTGCTCGACATAGCCCTGCTCCAGCAGATCCTTCAGCACGCGCGAGATCGATTGCTTGGTGACTTTCAGGATCGACAGAAGATGGCCGACGGTCTGGCCGGGATGACGGCCGATGAAATAGAGCGCGCGGTGATGGGCCCGGCCGAGCTGATAGCGCTTGAGCTGCTGGTCGGATTCGAACGTGAAGTCGCGGTAGGCATAGAACATCAGCTCTATGCCCTGGCGCAGCTCCTCGTCGCGCAGGAACAGCGGGTTAGCGGGAGTTTTCGATTCCACCATGTGATCTACGTATTGTCGGTCTGTGCCGATTCTCGTGCGTTGCCCGATTATAGCATCCCGGGAGGCCGATGTTCGCGTCGCCGGTTTGCCGTTCCGACATAATCTTGCCGTCTCTCTAGAGTCCGCGATGCGCCTCGGCGTCGCGCAGCGCCTGGTCCTCGATCTGGATGGTCGTGTGCGTCAGGTTGAATTTTGCCTTCATCGCCTCGTTGACCTGCAGCAGGGTTTCGCGCGCGCGGGCCATGTCGGCGATGACGACGTGGCAGCTCATGGAATCGAGGCCTGAGGTGATGGTCCAGACGTGCAGGTCGTGGACCGACACCACGCCGGGAATCTCCTTGATGGCGCCCTCCAGCAGGACGAGGTCGATCTCGGGCGGTGTGCCCTCCATCAGGATATGGATCGCCTGCTTCATCAGCGACCAGGTGCGCGGCACGATGAAGAGGCCGATGCCGGCGCCGATGATCGGATCGGCGAGCCGCCAGCCCGTGAACATCACGACCAGGGCGGCGATGATGACGCCGAGCGACCCCAGCATGTCGCTCATGACCTCGAAATAGGCGCTCTTCACGTTCAGGCTTTCGCTCGAGCCGGCGGAAAGCAGCTTCATGCTGGTGAAATTGACGGCGAGACCGACCAGGGCCACCGCCAGCATCGGCCCGGCCAGCACCGGCGGCGGATTGAGGAAGCGATCGACCGCCTCGTAGAGGATGAAGATCGTGAGCAGCATCAGGACGACCGCGTTCAGCAGGGCCGCCAGGATCTCGAGGCGGACATAGCCGTAGGTCTTCTGCGGCGTCGCCGCGCGCTCGGCGAAGCGGATGGCGATCAGCGCAAGGGCGAGGCCGCCGGCATCGGTCAGCATGTGAGCGGCATCGGCGACCAGCGCCAGGCTGCCGGTCAGCCATCCACCCACCGCCTCGACCACCATGAAGCCCGCGGTGAGCGCCAGGGCGCCCTTCAGCTTGCCCTTGTGCCGGCCCCCGGCGGTGCCGCCTCCGTGCGTATGTCCGGCGTGCGCATGACCCATGGACGCGATTCTACATCGCCTCGTGGGAAGTCCTTCAGACATATTGACAAGGTCAGTATTACTGACCTATATGCACTGAAACTTGCTATTTCGTTTGTCCAAACGACCGATTAGGCAAAAATAGAGAGGAGGAAAAGCAATGTCCTTAAACATGGATGACCGTGACGGCTTCATCTGGCTGGACGGCAAGCTCGTCTCCTGGCGCGACAGCCGCCTGCACGTGCTGACCCATGCCCTGCATTACGGCTCGGCCGTCTTCGAGGGCGAACGCCTTTATGACGGCCGCGTCTTCCGCCTGGCCGCCCACAGCCAGCGGCTGATCAACTCCGCCCGGCTGCTCGACTACGAGATCCCGTGGACGCGGCACCAGATCGAGGACGCGACGCGCGCCGTGGTCAAGGCCAACGGCCTGCAGTCGGGCTACGTGCGGCCGATCGCCTGGCGCGGCTCGGAGGTGATGGGCGTGTCGGCCATCGGCACTACGGTGCACCTCGCCATCGCGCCGTGGGCGCAGGAGGGCCGGCTGTCGGTGCAGGCGCGCGGGGCCGGCATCAACGTCACCATGGCCAGGTACCGCCGCCCGTCGGCCGATTTCGCGCCCGGCCACGCCAAGGTGGCGGGACTCT
This sequence comes from Reyranella sp., assembly GCA_035296945.1. Classification (GTDB taxonomy): domain Bacteria; phylum Pseudomonadota; class Alphaproteobacteria; order Reyranellales; family Reyranellaceae; genus Reyranella. Next base: position 1,066 of record DATGZZ010000524.1, on the reverse strand, counting down.
ACCTGATCTGCGGCATCGAGAAGGACAAGGCGCTCAAGGCAGGCTTCGACGACGCGCTGATGCTCGACTGGAAGGGCGACCTCGCCGAATCGACCGGCGCCAACATCTTCCTGGTGATCGACGGCGCGCTGGTGACGCCGACGCCGGAGAATTTTTTGGACGGCATCACGCGGCGCGCCGTCATGAGCCTGGCGAGGAAGCGCGGCTGGTCGGTCGAGGAGCGCACGGTCAAGCCGCAGGAACTCCAGCGCGCCAGCGAGGTTTTCCTCTGCGGCACCGCGGCCGAGATCGTTCCGGTGGGATCGGTCGATGGTCACAACTATCAGGCCGGCCCGGTGGCCCGCGCCCTGATGGCGGATTTCCAGCAGCTGGTGCGCGCGCCGGACTGCGAGGGCTTCGGCGAATCGACACATCTTGCGCCGCCGGTCGACCGGGCGGCCTGAGTTCCTGTGCTACAGTCAGGGCAAACATCCGAGAGAAAAATGTCCAAGACCAAGCTTCAGTTCCTTCATCATCCCCATCCGTCGCCGGTGCCCGCCGACAAGCGCGCCGAGCTGCTGAAGAATCCGGGGTTCGGCCGGGTGTTCTCCGATCACATGGTGACCATCCGCTATCACGAGTCCAAGGGCTGGCACGACGCGCGCATCGAGCCGCGGGCGCCGATCCCGATGGACCCGGCCGCGGCTGTCCTGCACTACGCGCAGGAAGTCTTCGAAGGGCTAAAAGCCTATCGGACGAAGGACGGCGGTGCGACGATGTTCCGGCCGATCGAGAATGCACGGCGCTTCCAGCAGTCGGCCGAGCGACTCGCCATGCCGAGCCTGCCGGAGGAGCTGTTCCTCGAAGCGTGCGATCTCCTGGTCAAGACCGACCGCGCGTGGATTCCCGACGGCGACGGCGGCAGCCTCTACATCCGGCCCTTCATGTTCGCCAACGAGATCTTCCTCGGGGTGAAGCCGTCGTCGGACTACCTGTTCATCGTCATCGCCTCGTCGGTCGGCTCGTACTTCAAGACCGACGCGCCGGCGGTGTCGCTCTGGGTGTCGCAGGAATTCACGCGCGCCGC
>DATGZZ010000523.1:0-2357 GCA_035296945.1 Reyranella sp. | reverse complement strand
AGCGTGGCTTCGTCCTCGCCGACATCGGGCGCGTGCGCCGCGACATAGACCAGTCCGACGACCTTCGAATGAACGCCAGCCTCGGTGACGACCGATCCGCCATAGCTGTGGCCGACAAGAAGCGTCGGACCGTCCTGCAGGTCGAGGACGCGCCGGGTCGCCGCCACATCCGCGGCGAACGAGGTCTCAGGCTCCTGGACCTCCGTCACATGGAAGCCCTTGCTGACCAGGATGTCGTGCACGGCACGCCAGCCCGAGCCGTCGACCCAGGCACCGTGCACCAGGACGACGTTCCGGACGGGCTCGGCCCTTGCCGCGAGCGGCGCGGCGAAAGCCAGCAGGGCGGCGAGGACGGTGACGGCTCGACGACATTGGATCGACATGGTGGCACCTCGGCGTTGGGTGCCCCATCGAATCGCACGCCGCGCGCAGCCTGTGCAGTTGCCGATAGGGTTGCGCACCACATACCTTGGTATGAGTGGCAGACAATTCGGGCGGCACGTTCCGTGCTTGCCACTATCCAACGTGAGGTGTGATGGCCGAGCCTTTTCCTCTTGAACCGTCGCTGTGGGCGGCGACGGCGCCATCTGCGCCGGCCACGCCCGCTCTCGCGGAATCGGTCATGGCCGATGTCTGTGTCGTCGGCGGCGGTTATTGCGGCCTGTCGACGGCCCTGCATCTGGCGGAACGCGGCATCAAGGCCGTCGTGCTCGAGGCGAAGGAGCCCGGCTTCGGCGGCTCCGGCCGCAACGGCGGTCAGGTGATCCCCGGCCTGAAGTTCGATCCCGACGAGCTCGAGACCATGTTCGGGCCCGAGCGCGGGCCGCGCCTCGTCGATTTCGCCAGCCGCACGGCTGACGTCGTGTGGGAGCTCATAGACAAGCACCGCATGGACGTGCCCAACACGCGCAACGGCTGGATCCAGAGTGCGCACGCGACCGACATGGTCGGCCCGCTCCGCTCGCGCGTCGCGCAGTGGGAGCGGCGCGGCGCTTCCGTGGCCCTGCTCGACAAGGCCGAGACCGAGCAGCACATCGGCACCGACCAGTATCTCTGCTCGTGGATCGATCGTCGCGGCGGCGTGGTCCAGCCGCTGGCCTATGCCCGCGGCCTGGCGCGGGCAGCACTTGCGGCCGGCGCTGCGATCCACGGCCGGACACAAGCGACCGGGCTTGTACGCGACAACGGCAAATGGGTCGTGAGCACGGCCGGCGGCCCCACGGTGACGGCCGATCGCGTGGTGCTGGCGACCAACGGCTATACCGGTGACCTGTGGCCCAGGCTGCGCCAGACCATCATCGCCGCCAACTCCTTCCAGATCGCGACCAAGCCTCTGTCGGACAATGTCCGCAAGTCGATCCTGCCCGGCGGCCAGGCGACGTCCGATTCGCGCCGCGTCGTGCTCTACTACCGTCTCGACCATACCGGCCGCTTCTTGCTCGGCGGACGCGGGCCGATGCGCGAGCCCGACGGCCCGCAGGATTGGCAGCATCTGGAGACGATGATGGGCCGGGTCTTCCCGCAGCTGAAAGGCGTCGCCATCGACTATCGCTGGGGCGGTCGGGTCGCCGCCACGCGCGATCACCTGCCTCATCTGCACGAGCCGGCGCCGGGGCTGCTGATCGACATCGGCTGCATGGGCCGCGGCGTGGCGCTGCAGTCGGCGATGGGGCGGGCGATGGCGGCCTACATTGCCTCGGGTGATCCGGCGGCGCTGCCTTTGCCGCCGACGGCCTTGAAGCCGTTGCCCCTCCATGGGCTGAACAAGCTCTATCTCGCCGCTTTCATCACCTGGTACCGCTTCCTCGACCAGCGCGGCATCCGCGTCGCGGCCTGACAGCCGCTACACGATCTTGCTCTCCCGGCCCTTCCAGTAGCGGTCGCGCAGCAGGCGCTTGTAGAGCTTGCCCGTCGGATGGCGCGGCAGCTCGGCCTCGAAGTCGATGCTGCGCGGACACTTGATGGCGGAGAGATGCTGGCGGCAGAAGGCCAGAAGTTCCTCGGCCAGCGCGGGTCCGGCGTCCGCCATGTCGCGCGGCTGCACGACCGCCTTCACTTCCTCGCCGAAGTCGGGGTTGGGCACGCCGAACACGGCGCAGTCCATGACCTTGGGATGGGTGATCAGAAGGTTCTCGGCCTCCTGCGGGTAGATGTTCACCCCGCCCGAGATGATCATGAAGGCCTTGCGGTCGGTGAGGTGCAGGAAGCCGTCGCCATCGACGTAGCCCACGTCGCCCAGCGTCGTCCAACCGCGGGCATTGCGCGATTCGGCGGTCTTCTGGGGATCGTTGTGATACTCGAACGCGCGGCCGCCGGCGAAATACACCGTGCCGGCTTCGCCCTGTGGCAGTTCGTTG
>DATGZZ010000522.1:0-4802 GCA_035296945.1 Reyranella sp. | reverse complement strand
AGGAGGGCCGTGGCCGCCTGCCGGCGCAACGGCTCGACATCGCCGCCGAGAGCGCGCTCGAGAGCCTACGCATCGTGTCGGCTCGTGCCGAGGCGATGGCGGCCGGCTCCAACCGGCAGCCGCTGCCCAGGACCGGCCCGCAGCCGTCGACCACGACGCCACGCGCGGCCGTGCTCGACCTGCACAAGCGCCGCGAGATCGAATCGGTGCTCGAGGACCTCGAACAGGCCCTCACGCAGTTGCGCACGACCTTGAAGGCCAGCAACTAGCCACTGTCTGGATTGTCGCCGGGGGCGGCAGTCCAACACGTGGTGACCGGCTTTCGAGTTGCTACCAGATCGGGTGGTCGCGCCAAGAAACGGCGACAACCACCTGATTTAGCTTTGTTTTTCACCGAACCAGCGTATCCTGTTCGGTGAGGGGCCTATCAACCGGCATCGTCATAGGGGGACGCCGCCGTGTTTGCTGATCGCACGATTACCCGCCATGAAGCGGGGTCATTTGACGTCTTTGCGTTCAATGACAATGAACTGGAAGCCGATCTTCCGACGCTTCCGGAATTGCTCTACCTGCGCCGGGGCCTCGCCCAGGCCGGCGGCAAGCTGCCGCTGTTCGACCTCGACGGCCAGGCTGTCGCGGCGGCCATCGTCCGCCGCTGCCTCGACCGTGGCTGGGCCGCGCCGTGGTTCAGCAATCCGCTGAAGCCTGACTGGCTGGTCTGCAAGCTCACCGAAGCCGGTCGCAGGCTCGCAACACCCTGATCTATCTCGTTCGCCATGGCGAGACGGTCTGGAACCAGGCCGGCCGCCAGCAGGGCCAGCTCGATTCGCCGCTGACGGCCAACGGCGTTGAACAAGCACGCGCAGCCGGGCGCTTTCTGCAGAGGATTCTGCCCGATGAGCTCGACGTCGTTCTCGAGACCAGCCCGCTCGGTCGGGCCCGGGCGACCGCGGAGCTTATTGCCGTCGAACTGGGGATCGCAGACCGCAACATCCGCTCGTCGCCGCTGCTGATGGAGCATGCGCTGGGCGCCTGGGAGGGCCTGACCTACGTCGAGATCGACGATCGCTTTCCTGGCGTCCGCCAGGCCCGCGAGGCGGACAAGTGGCGTTATGTGATCGCTGGCGGCGAGAGCTATGCGCTTGCCAGCGAGCGCGCCAAGCGCTGGCTTGCCGGGTGTGCGGCGGCGCTTACGGTGGCGGTCACGCACGAAATGATGAGCCGTGCCATCCAGGGCGCTTATGCGTCGCTGTCGCCGGCGGAAACCTTGGCCCGCTCGCATCAGCAGGATCGACTCTATCGGCTCGACGGCGGCGCAATCACCGAGATGGTCATTGCCTGACGATGATTACGCCGCGCGGCGCGAGCGTGACGGCAACGGCCGTTCCTGCGCTGAGCGGCCGTTCGACCCTGGGGCAGGTGGCGAACAGCGTCCCGGCCGCGGTGTCGATGGAATACTCCATATGGGTGCCGAGATAGCTCGCCTTGGCGATCTTGCCTGACAGCGCACCGGCGGGGCCGGGCGCCAGCTCGACCGTGATCGCTTCCGGGCGTACCGCGACCGTGGCCTCGCCGTCGGCCGTGGCCGTGTCGGCGATTTCGATCTCGGCCTCGGCCAGCCGCACGCTGACCTTGCCGGGAGCCAATCGGCGTACGTTGCCCCGCGCGGGGTTCGACTCGCCCATGAAGCGCGCCAGGAACGGCGTGGCTGGCCGCTCGTAGAGGTCGCGCGGGCCGCCTTGTTGCTCGATGCGGCCGGCGTTCATCACGATGATGCGGTCCGACACCGCCATCGCCTCCTGCTGGTCGTGCGTGACGTAAACTACGGTGAGGCCAAGCCGCTGCTGCAGCTCGCGGATCTCTTCGCGCATCTGGCGGCGCAGGCGGGCGTCGAGGTTGCTGAGCGGCTCGTCGAACAGCAGCACCGAAGGTTTCAGCACCAGGGCGCGTGCGACGGCGACACGCTGCTGTTGGCCGCCCGACAGCTCGGAAGGCTGACGCCTCTCGAAGCCTTCCAGCCCGACCTGCTTCAGGCCTTCGCGCGCCCGTGCGTCCGCCTCGGCCTTCGCCTGACCCGAGCGGCGCAGGCCGTAGCACACGTTCTCCAGCACGCTCATGTGCGGGAAGAGGGCGTAGGACTGGAACACCATGCTGACGTCGCGCTGCGTGGCGCTGAGATTGGTGACGTCGCGCCCGGCGATCAGGATGCGGCCTTCGCTCGGCAGTTCGAGGCCCGCGATCATGCGCAGCGTCGTGGTCTTGCCGCAGCCCGAAGGGCCGAGCAGGGTCACCAGCGTGCCGGCCTCGACGGTGAAACTCACGCCCGCGACGGCGGTCGCCGTTCCATAGCGTTTCACGACGTCGCGGAACTCGACGCTCATGCGCGGCCTCCCTGGATCTGGGGCGCGCGCCGGCCCAACCGACGTTCGCCGACCAGGAACTGGATCAGCAGGATCACCGCCAGCATCAGCACGATCAGGGCGCAGCTGTAGGCGATGGCGAGCCCATAGTCGCCGTTGATGACGCGCAGGATGATGTAGGTCGTGGCGAGCTCGTACTCGGCGGTGACCAGGAAGACGACGGCGCTCACCGTCGTCACGGCGCGCACGAAGCCGTAGACCAGGGCGCCGACGACGGCGGGCCTGAGCAATGGCAGCACGACATAGACCAGGGTCTGCGGCGCGCGGCCGCGCAGGGTGAGCGAGGCCTCGTCGAGGCTGCGGTCGATCTGGCTCATTGCCGCCATACCGGCGCGCACGCCGACCGGCATGTTCCGGAAGATGAAGCAGAGCACGATGATCATCGCCGTGCCGGTGATCTCGATGGGCGGCACGTTGAAGGCGAAGACGTAGGCCACGCCGATCACCGTGCCCGGCACGGCGAAGGAGAGCATGGTGGCGAATTCGAGCGTGGCGCGGCCGGCGAAGCGCTGGCGCACCAGTAGCCAGGCCGCCAGCAGGCCGAGGGCGGCGGTGAGCGGGGCGGCGATGGCCGCGAGCTTCACCGTCGTCCAGAACGAATTCCACGCCGCGCCCGTCCAGATCAGCCCGTCGGCCGTATGCTCGATGGCGAAGGCCTTGGCGTAATGGTCCAGCGTCGGTGTGTAGTCGCGGCCCCACACTTTCACCAGGCCGCCGACGAAGGCGAAGCCGTAGAGCAGCAGCGTGAAGGTGGCCCACGGCAGGGCGATCCATTGCGCGGCGCGACGCGCACGGTCGGGCAGGGGTGTCGGCAGGCCGGCATCGCCCTTGCCCGAGATGGTGGCGTAGGAGCGCGTGCCGACCACGTGGCGCTGCAGGAAGAAGGCGCCCAAGGCGAAGGCCAGCAGCAGCAGCGCCAGCGCGGCGGCGCGGCCATAGTCGAGCTGCGCGCCGACCACGGCGAAATAGATCTCGGTCGAGAGCACGCCGTAGTCGCCGCCCAGCACGATCGGGTTGCCGAAATCGGCGATGCTCTCGATGAAGCCGACCAGGAAGGCGTTGGCGAGACCCGGCCGCATCAGCGGCAGAGACACGGTGGAGAACGTCGCCCAGCGGTCGGCGCGCAGGGTCTGCGAGGCTTCCTCGAGGGTGGGGCTCACGCCTTCGACGACGCCGATCAGCACCAGGAAGGCGACCGGCGTGAAGGCGAAGAGCTGGGCCAGGAACACGCCCTGGAAGCCGTAGATCCAGCGCGTCGACTGGATGCCCATCGACCATTCGAGGAACTGGTTCACCAGGCCCGAGCGGCCAAACACCAGGATCAACGCCAGACCGATCACGAAGGGCGGCGTGATGATCGGCAGCACGGTGAGCACGCGCAGCGTCTTCTTGTAGGCGAAGGAGGTGCGCGTCGCGATCAGCGCGAAGGCCAGCCCCAACGCCGTCGTGCCGGCGCCGCAGGCCAGCGCCAGGAACAGCGTGTTCCACGCCACGCCGCAGCGGCCGCCGCCGGTGAGGCAACGCAGGCTCCAGATCTTCTCGGCCGCCAGCCGGTCGATCAGCAGCGCCGGCATGAAGGCGCCGTCACCGTCCTGGAAGGCTTGTAGCAGGATGCGCAGGATCGGCCAGGCGGTGAACAGCACGATCGAGGCGGCGACCGTCGTGACCGCGCCGGAAACGAAGGAATCGCCGCCGAAGCCGCCGCGCAGCGCCAGCCCGATCGATAGCAGTGACAGCAGGGCGATCAGCACCAGCGCCGCACCGGCGCCGATGCCGACCTGGCGCGCGTCCAGCTCGCCGAAGGCGGTGTTGAGCCAATCCGCCGTCCAACCGCGCAGCCCGATGCCAAGCGCTTGCGCGACGAACAGGGCGAGGCCGATGCCGCTTGCCAGCAGGAGCAGAGTGCCTTGCCGCTCGCGCTCGAGGGGCAGCAGCGAGATCGCGACGCAGCCAGCAAGCGCCAGCAGCACGGGCGCGAGCCACCACTTGCCGTGCGCCACGAGCTGACCGAGGCCCGACGCATAGTCCTCCGACGACCACAGGCCGGTCAGCCAGACGGCGGAGTCCAGGCCTTCCTGCAGCCCGTACCAAGGCAGCACCACAGCCGCGAGCAAGCCCGCGACCGACCACGCCAACGGTGCGCGCGGCATTGCCGTCATTGGACCGCGGGCCTCCAGGCCCGCTCATGAACCATGATGCGGGCCTGGAGGCCCGCGGTCCCATGAGGGCGCATCTATGGCTTCGGCAGCGCGCCCACCTCGCTGTCCCATCGCGCGATCAGGCGCTTGCGCTCGGCCGACTTGCCGTACTTGGCCTGGTCGTAGTCGATCAGCTTCATGTCGGCGAACTTGGGCGCCTCGGGCGGCAGCGGCGTCGCCTTGT
>DATGZZ010000521.1:0-4728 GCA_035296945.1 Reyranella sp. | reverse complement strand
CGTCCAGCCGTCAGAGGTCTTGCCCCAGAGCGCCACGTCCGACAAGGCGGCCCATACGATGCCGAGGAAGGTGATGGGCTGCAGGGCGGAAATGTCGAGCAGGCGGTAAGCCCAGGTGATGAAGAAGTAACCCATGGTGCCGAAGAAGCCGGAGGCCAGGAACCACAGGAGCTGCTCGCCCGTCGGCGCCTGCCAGAACCACAATCCGAACGGCGCGAAGCACACGGCGCCGACGACGCTTTGCCATAGGACAACGACTTCGGGCCGGTCGCGGCCGGAGACGACCTTGGCGATGAGGTTGGAGCCCGCGATCAGCGGCACGGCAATCATCATCATGACGATGCCGGGGTTCATCGCCACCAGGCCCGGCCGCACGATCACCAGCATGCCGAAGAAGCCGACGCCGACCGCGGCCCAGCGCCGCCAATGGACCGTCTCGCGCAGGAAGAGGACGGCGCCCAGGGTGACGAAGATCGGACCGGTGAAGCCCAACGCCGCCATGGTGGCGAGCGGCAGCCAGGCGACCGCCTCGTACCACAGGCCGTAGCCTGGCGTGTGGAACAGGCCGCGCAGGCAATGGAGTTTCATGTCGCGCGTTCGCATGCCGCTCGGTCCGGCGCGCCACAGCATGTAGGGCGCGATGAACGCGATGCCCGCCAGCCAACGGCCCCACGAGACGAGAAGCGGTGGCATTTCGCTCACCAGCTCCTTGGCCGAGACATTGAGGCAGTTGAAGAACAGCCCGGAGACCACGGCGAGGAAGAAGCCGCGCGCCACACGCGAGGGGATCAGGCGCGACAGCGAATCGGGTGCATCGGCGGCGGACGCGGACATGGCGTCTCGGCTTGCCCCTCGGCCGTGCGAGGGTCAAGGCGCCGGTTTCGCAGGGCCGTCATGCCCGCGTTGTTTTCGCTGGTCCATGCAGTAGGCTCGTCGACGGGGAAGAGGAGGGGTGAACGATGCTGCATCGTTGCGTCTGTTTGCTGGTTGCGGGTCTCGCTGTGCTGTCGGGACAGGCATCGGCCCAGGAAACCTATCCCAATCGCACGGTGCGTTGGGTCGTGCCGTTTCCGGCCGGCGGGCCGACCGACACGCTGTCGCGCATCCTGGTGGCGCGGCTGGGCGAGATCTGGGGCCAGAGCGTCGTCGTCGAGAACAAGGGCGGCGCCTCCGGCGCGATCGGCACGGACTTCGTCGCCAAGTCGCAGCCCGACGGCTACACGCTGATGTTGGGCACGCAGAGCACCAACGCCTCCAACATGCTCTTCTTTCCCAACCTGCCCTACGATCCGATCAGGGACTTCCAGCCCCTGACGTTGATCGGCACGGCCTGCATGGCGCTGGTGACCGCGCCCAGCGTGCCGGCCAACACGCCCCAGGAACTGGTCGAGTGGGCCAAGAAGCAGGATGGCGGCGTTTCCTATGCCTCGGCCGCACCCGGCAGCTCGCAGCACGTCGCCGCCGAACTGATGGTCCGACGCGCCGACATGAAGGCGACGCACGTCCCCTATCGGGGCAGCTCCGCCGCGATGCCTGACCTGATGAGCGGCCGTGTGGCGTTCATGTTCGACAACCTGCCGTCTGCATTGCCGGCAGCACGCGCCGGCAAGGTCAAGGCGCTGGCCCAGACCTGCGCCAAGCGCTCGCCCTCGGCGCCCGACCTGCCGACCATGGAAGAGTCGGGCTTCCCCGACTTCGCCATCGAAGGCTGGTACGGCATCTTCGCGCCGGCCAGGACGCCCAAGCCGATCGTCGACAAGCTCTCGGCCGACATCAACAAGGTGCTGAAGGAGCCCGAGTCGATGGAGAAGTGGAAGACTTTGGGCTTCGATCCCATCGGCACGACGCCCGAGGCCTTCGCCGAGCGCCAGAAGGCCGACCTCGCCTACTGGAAGAAGATGATCGATTACACCGGCATCAAGGTCGAGTGAGCCGCTTTTGCACTGCCCCCCGGGGGCGTAGACTGCGAACAACTTTTGGAGGCCTGCCATGGATACGGTCCTGCAATCGCGCACCCTCGATCCCAAGCCCATCGCGCCATCGCTGTTCGCGCACTTCGTGCTGCGCTCCTCCAACATGCCGGCGATGGTCGACTGGTATTCGACCGTGCTCAACATGCATGTCGTGCAGCGCAACGACTTCATCTGCTTCCTCACCTATGACAACGAGCATCATCGTCTGGCGATCGTGAACATCGAGGGCCTGCACGAGCCCGACGCCAAGGCGTGGGGTCTGGCCCATGTCGCCTACACCTTCCGCGACATTGGCGAACTGCTGTCGACCTGGCGCCGCCTGAAGGGCAAGGGGATCGAACCGTACCGGCCGATCCATCACGGCCCGACGATCTCGCTGTATTACCATGATCCCGACGGCAACTCGGTCGAGCTGCAGGTCGACCGCTACAAGACGAAGGAAGAATGCTCGGCCTACTTCACGACCGACGCCTTCCGCAAGAATCCGATCGGCGTCGCCTTCGATCCGGCACAACTCGCCGCCGCCTATGAGGCCGGCATGCCCGAAGCCGATCTGATGAAGGTACCCGACGGGCCGCCGGCGCCGCTCGGCTCCGTCCGGCGGTAGGTCATCGGAGCGCGGACCTCCAGGTCCGCTCATGTTCATGCTCTTCCGGACCGCGCGCTAGGTCGCGGTAAACTGCGACCTAGCGCGCGGTCCGGAAGACATGAGCGGACCTGGAGGTCCGCGCTCGGGCACGCTCAGTTGTACTTGGCGATCTCCATGCGGCCGACCTGGTCGCGATGGACCTCGTCCGGACCGTCGGCCAGGCGCAGCGTGCGCTGGTGGGCGTACATGCTGGCGAGCTTGAAGACCTGGCTGACGCCGCCCGCGCCATGCAGCTGCAGGCAGCGATCGACCACCTTGGAGCTGATGTTGGGCACCGCCACCTTGATCATGGCGATCTGCTGGCGGGCTTCCTTGTTGCCGAACTTGTCCATCGCCCAGGCCGCCTTCAGCACCAGCAGGCGGGCCATGTCGATCTCCATGCGCATGTCGGCGACATGGGCCTTGGTGACGCCCATCTCGGAGATGCGCTGGCCGAAGGCGACGCGGCTCTTGGCGCGCTTGATCGCCATCTCGAGCGCGCGTTCGGCGACGCCGATGGCGCGCATGCAGTGATGGATGCGGCCCGGGCCCAACCGGCCCTGGGCGATCTCGAAGCCGCGGCCTTCGCCCAGCAGGATCGCCGACTTCGGCACGCGCACGTTGTCGTAGACCACCTCGGCATGGCCGTGCGGGGCATCGTCATAGCCGAACACGTGCAGCATCTTGACGATCTTGATGCCCGGCGTGTCGCGCGGCACCACGATCATCGACTGCTGGCGATAGGCCGGCGCATTGGGATCGCTCTTGCCCATCAGGATGATGACCTTGCAGCGCGGATCGCCCATGCCCGACGACCACCACTTGCGGCCGTTGATGACGTAGCTGTCGCCGTCGGCCTCGATGCGGCACTCGACGTTGCGCGCGTCGGACGAGGCCACTGCGGGCTCGGTCATGGCGAAGCAGGAACGGATCTCGCCGTTCAGCAGCGGCTTCAGCCACTTCTCCTTGTGCTCCTTGGAGCCGTAGCGGGCGAACACTTCCATGTTGCCGGTGTCGGGCGCCGAGCAGTTGACCGCCTCGGAGGCGATCGAGGAACGGCCCAGCACTTCGCAGATCGGCGCGTATTCCAGGTTGGAGAGACCCATCGTGCCGTGCGTGTCGCCGGAGTCGCGGTCGGCGGGCAGGAACATGTTCCAGAGGCCGCGCTTCTTGGCTTCGGCCTTGCACTCTTCGATCACCTTGGGGAGCTGCCAGCGGTCCTTGGCCTTCTCCATCTGCTCTTCGTAGACGGGCTCGGCCGGATAGATGACCTCGTCCATGAACTTGTTGAGTTTCTCGAGCAGCGCCTTGGTGCGGTCCGAGTATTCGAAATCCATCCGTCTCTCCCTGTGTGCTGCGGCGGACTCTGGCCGAAAAGCGGGTCGATGTGAACGGCCATTCAGGTCGCACCCGCCGCCCTTCGCAGCGCCACGGGTTCGCTGAGCGGACCTGGCCATCACTTCCTTGCCGATCACGGGTTCCGCCTCCTTAATCGGCATAAGCAAGACAGCACCGGGAGTACCGCCTTGGACAGTGTGATGCAGACGCCCTTCAAGCCAATCGACTTCCTGAGCCGCGACATCAGGGTCGACCGGCGTGGCGATGGCACCATCCTGCTGCAGTCGAACCATGAGCTGAAGCCCTATGAGAAACACGTGCCGGCCTTCCTGGCGAAGTGGGCCAGGGAGGCCCCGGACCGGGTTTGGCTGGCGCAGCGGCGCGGGCCGGAGCGGGAATGGCTCAAGGTCACCTATGCCGAAGCCAAGCGGCAGGTCGATGCGGTGACCCAGGCGCTGATCGATCGCGGCTTCGGCCCGGACAAGCCAGTGATGATCCTGTCCTCGAACTCCATCGAGTTCGCGCTGCTCACGATGGCCGCCATGCAGGCGCGCGCGCCGCTGGCGCCGGTGTCGCCGGCCTACTCGGTGATGAGCCAGGATCACGCCAAGCTGCGCTACGTTTTCGACCTCGTGAAGCCCGGCCTGGTGTTCGTGCAGAACGGCGAGATCTATGCCCGCGCGCTGGCGGCGCTGGATCTCGAGGGCGTGCTGCTGGTGCATGTCGACAAGGCGCCGCCGCAAATGCAGTCGCTGCCGTGGAGCGAGCTTTTGGCGACGCGGCCGACCG
>DATGZZ010000520.1:0-9883 GCA_035296945.1 Reyranella sp. | reverse complement strand
TGTCGGCGCCGTTACCTACAATGCCGGCGGCTTCGCGGCCGGCCTCGACCGGCGCTTCGGCCCGAGCTTCCTGGCCGGCGTCACGGTTGGCTACACCTCGGGCACGCAATGGGTCGGCGGCTTCGATGGCAAGGGGACGTCGGACACCTTCCAGGTCGGCCTCTACGGCAGCTTCACCCAGGATCGCTTCTACCTCGATGGCTTGGCGGGCTACGGCTACGCCTATAACCGATCGTGGCGCAACATCCTGATCCCGGGCCTGCAGCCGCGCACGGCGATGGGCCAGACCGGCGCCAACCAGTTTTTCGGCCAGCTCGAGTCCGGCTATCGCGTCGACCTCGGCGGCACGGCCCAGGCCTATGTCACACCGTTCGCTCGCCTGCAGGGTTATACGGCGACCCAGAACGCCTACACCGAGACCGGTGCACAGTCGCTCAACCTCAACGTCGCAGGTGTGACGACCAACTCGCTGCGCTCGGTGCTGGGCGCGGTGGTGGGTGCCAACATGAACGTGGGCTGGCGCAGCCCGATCGCCGGCCAGCTGCGGCTGGGCTGGAGCCACGAATACGGCAACGTCGACCGACCGGTCACGTCGTCGTTCGTCGGCGTTTCGGGTCTCCCCTTCACCACGTTCGGCGTGTCGCCGCAGCGCGACGGTGTGCTGATGGGCCCGTCACTCAACACCGACGTCGCCGACGCGACCAGCCTCTACCTGAAATATGAAGGCACGATCTCCGGCCAGGACTCAGCGCACGCCATGACCATCGGCGTGCGCGTCATCTGGTAACCGGCTAGTCGGCCGACACGCTGCCGCTACCATCGACCGTCAGCATCACCGTTGTCTTGCCGCGCAGCGCCGAGGCGTGCCACACGCCGTTCGCACCCTTGCGCAGCACCGTTACGCCTTTGTAGCCGTCCGCCTCGATGGCGGCGCGAGCAGCCTTTTCGCCGGCCGGATCGGAGGACGTTTCGGCCGGCTTGTCGCCCGACTGGCCTGTCGCCTTGGCCTCGGTCGCCTTGTCCTTGTCCTTGTCCGCCACGGGCGGCACGCTGACTGGCGGGCGCGGCTTCGGCTGGAACGGCACGGGCGCTTGGCGCGTCTCGACCGAAGCCTTCTGTACGGTCGGCGCCGGCGCGCCCTTGCGGGTAAGGGGCGCGGCGGGGGCCGGCGCAGCTGCGCTCTTCTCTGGGCCAGCCGTGGTCACCGGTCGCGCCCCTTCGGTTGCCGGTTGCGGCTGCGGCCACGGAGAGGCCACACCCTGAGGCGCTGTCGTCAGCAGGTTGGCGCTGGCAACGCCCGCCGCCGTCATCATCAAGGTTGCCACGAGAATGCCGCGTTTCATCCGTTGTCCCGATTTCCGTGTCGCCAACACTCCAAGAACGACACCACTTCCCAAGCGTTGCGCGCTGACATGGCGTAAAGGCGGCAGTCCGCGACGGCCAAGCCGAATCAAACCAATAGTGATCTCCCTGCCACACTGGATTCAGCGTCCGTCGGCCCCGCAGCGGCTGCCGAACACGCAGGCCCAGGCGCGGGTGAACTCCGCGCCCAGCAGGAAAATCTGCGCCGAATAGAAGATCCAGAGCAGCAGCACGATCAGCGCCCCGGCCGCACCGAAGCTCGAGGCGATGTTGCTGCTGCCGATATAGAGCGCGATCAGGTACTTACCGCCGGTGAACAGCAGGGTGGCGCAGACGGCACCGACGATGACGTCGTGCCAGGCGATCGGCGTGTCGGGCAGCACCTTGTACATGGCCGCGAACAGCGCCGAGATCAGCACGATCGACAGCAGGAAATCGACCACGGCCAAGCCTGCTTCCAGCACCGGGAAAATGCCGTGCAGGAATGTCATGAGGGCCGTGAGAGCGGCGCTCACGGCAAGCGACACCATCAGCACGAAGCCGAAGGCGATGACCAAGCCCAGGCTCGCGATGCGGGCGCGCACCAGGCGCGACAGGGTCGAGCGGCGGGACTGGGCCTTCCATACCGCGTTCAGCGACGACTGCACCTCGCCGAACACGCCGGTCGTGGCGAGCAGGATAGCGACCAGGCCGATCACCGTGGCCCAGGTACCGCTCATCTTGTCGGAGGCGCTGCGGATCATGGCCTGCAAGGCCTCGGCCGTTTCGCGTCCCATCAGCCCGCTGAGCTGGCTGGCGATGGCACCTTGCGCGGCTTCCTGACCGAATGTCAGGCCGGCGACGGCGATCACCACCAGAAGCGTCGGCGCCACCGAGAACAGCGTGAAATAGGCGATCGACGCGGCGCGGCTCCAGGCATCATCGGCAATGAAGCCCTCGCCGGTCAGCCGCAGCAGCAGCCAGACCTTGCCGAGCGTCGTGCGCCTGCCTTCCGGTACGGCAACCGACGGCGCGACCGTCGCCATGGCCGCCTCAGGCGTGCCGCGCGCGGCTGCGGCGAGCCGAGCGCGCCTTGGCGCGATGGCCGCCATTGGCCTGGCGCCGGCGCACCGTGGCGGGCTTGCGCCATAGCTCGATCAGCGGTCCACCGGCGCCATAGACCGGATCGTGGCGCGGCAGCTTGACCTTGGCGATGGAGGCCAGCGCCGCGGCATAGTCGATCTCCTCGGGCCGCGGCTCGTCATAGCTGCCGCCGGCAGGATAGGCGCCAACCACCAGAAGATCGTCGCTGGCCGCCACACGGCGATGGCCGATGCCGGCCGGCAGCACGGCGACGTCGCCGGCATGCAGGGTGAGGGTGCGGCCGCGGCGTCCGCCGAACTCGATCGTGACCTTGCCGCGGGCGAAGCCCAGCACCTCGTGGGTCGCCGAATGGAAGTGCAGGAAATCGTAGATGCCGTCGCGCCACGACTGGCGCCAGCCGTGGCGGGCGAAAGTCTCCTCGAACACGGCGGCCGGATCGAACGCCTCGTCGAGCGTGAGCGCACCGCGATAGACGACCAACGGCAGCTGGCTGTTGGGCGTCTCACCGTCGGCACGGAAGCGAAAAAGCTGCGGCGCCCGCGGCCGCGCCAGGCGGGCAAGCTCGCGCCGCCGCGGCCGACCAAATCCGGTGAGCTTCTCGACGATGCGTTTCAGCTCTTCCACAACGGGCATGCGGGAACTCCTCGACTCGGCCAACGCGGCCGAGGCCAGGAGGCTGCATTTATTTGCCGCCCGGCGGCACGATCTTCATGACGAACGAGGTCGGCATCTCGGTCGGGCCGAACGGACCCGGTACCTTGTTGGCGACCGGCGGCAGGCTGCGCAGATAGGCCACGATTGCATCGACATCCTGCCTGGTGAGGTTGGCAAAGGCGTGCCAGGGCATGATCGGTGCCAGTATACGACCATCGGGCCGCTGGCCCTTCTGGATGGCCACAACGATCTCGGCGTCAGACCAGTTGCCGAGCCCAGTCGCCTTGTCGGGCGTCAGGTTGGGGCCGTGGAAGACACCGAGCCCGGGGATTTCGAAGCCGACCTCCGAGCCGGCGAGGAAGCGCGCCATGTCAGGTTTGCCGAGGAAGTAGCCAGGCGTGTGGCAATCGTTGCAGCCGGCGATGGCGACAAGATATTTGCCGCGGGCGACGGCCGCCGGATCGGCAGCATTGGCCGGCATCAGAGGTGCTGCCACCATCAGCGCGGCGACGGCGGCAAGCATGGTCGATTTCGTCATGAGTCTCTCCAACAAGCGGCGTACGATAGAGCGGCATACGCCCCTCCTGCTAGGGGTGGATCATGACCGATCTCGTGATCCGCGCCGCCACGGCCGATGACGTGCCCGCAATCAGCGCGCTGGTGCAGCACACGGTGCGCATATCCAACGGCCGGGACTATCCAGCGCAGGCCATCGAGCTGATCGTGGCCAGCTTCGCCCCGGCCAAGGTCGGCCAGCGCCTGGCCGAGCGCGACGTGTTCGTCTGCCAGAAGGGCGATCGCATCGTCGGTACCATAGCGCTCGGCGGCGACAGGTTGCGCTCGCTGTTCGTCGACCCCGCGCTGCAGCAGGCCGGAATCGGCGCGCGCCTGGTCGCCCATCTGGAGGCGCACGCGCGCAAGGTCGGCGTGGGCGAGCTCAGGCTCTCCTCCTCGCTCACCGCGCGCGGCTTCTATGAACGGTTGGGCTACCGGCTGATCGAGCCGGAGGAGCACGATGGCGTGTCGACGTTCCTGATGGCCAAAACGTTTTCCTAGGTCAGGCGCCCTCGAGGGCGCGGTTGGCCGGACAGCTGAACCGCCAGACGATACCGCCGGGCGAAAAGTCGAGGCTTGCCGTGCCCTCCAGCGCCTGGGCGATCATGCGTTCGATCACTGTGCGGCCGAAGCCCGATCGCCGCGGCTTGGCGACGGGCGGGCCGCCCTTCTCCAGCCAGGCCATGCCGAAGACGGCCTGCCCGTCCCTCTCCTCGATCGACCATTCGACGCGGATCGTGCCGCTGCCGGACAACGCGCCGTGCTTGACCGCGTTGGTCGCAAGCTCATGCAGCGCCATGCCGACAGCCTGGGCAGCAGCCGACATCAAGCGCAGCAGCGGCCCCGTCACCACGACGCGGCGGTCGAGATCGACGACGAAGGGCGCGAGCTGCGAGCGGACCAAGGTCGTGAGCTCCACACCCTGCCACTTGCCTGAGATCAGCAGGCTGTTGGAAGCCGCCAGGCCGGTAATGCGCTGCGTCAGGCGCCGGGCGAAGGCCTTGGCGTCGGCGCTGTCCGCCGTCTGATGGGCCAGCGCCTGGACCACGGTCAGGAGGTTGTTGGCCCGGTGGTTGAGCTCGTTCATCAGCAGGCGGACATGCTCCTCGGCGCGCTTGCGCTCCGTGACGTCGATGTCGACGCCGCTGTAGCGCACCGGCTGGCCGCCGCCATCGCGCACGGCGCGGCCGCGGCCGAAGATCCAGCGCAGTTCGCCGTCCGACGGCCGGATAATGCGGTATTCGACCTCGTAGGAATCGACTCCGCGCGCCAGGGCATCGCGGAAGCCGTCGCGCACGCGCGCCGCGTCGTCGGGATGGCGCACAGCACGAACGACGTCGTTGGCGATCGGTTCGGCCGAAACCGGCAGGCCCATGAGGCGAAAGAAGGTCGGCGTGGCCCGCACCATGTCGGTCGCGAGATCGGTATCCCAGATGCCGATGCCGGCCGATTGCTCCGCCAATGCGAGCAGGCCCTGGCTTTGCTTCAAAGCCGCGGCCAGATCGCCTGGATCGCCCCCCGGGCGCATGAAGAACGGCGGATCGGAAGTCGTCTTGCCCATCGCCTCTCACGGCACGCCGCCGCCGGCAAACCCTGCCGGTTCGGCGCGCCGCGAGCAAGAGACTTGCTACGTCGGCGCTACATCCCGCCGCTGCGCTGGTTGGCGCCCTGGGTGTGCTCGCCGCCCGGCTGGGCGATCTGGCGCAGCGCATTGCCGACCCGCTGGCCGCGCTCGGCTTGGGCGAGATCGGCCAGCGACACGATGCCGACCAGCCGCTTGTCGCGGTTCAGCACCGGCAGGCGGCGAACTTGCAGCTCGCCCATGTTCTGGGCGACGTGGGCACTGTCCTCGTCCTCGAAGCAATACTTGACGTCCTCGCTCATCACCTCGCTCACCGACGTCTTGGGTCCCTTGCCCTCGGCGATGGCGCGCACGGCGATGTCGCGGTCGGTGATGGTGCCGACCAGCCGGTCGTCGTCACCGACCGGCAGCAGGCCCGCGTCGATCGCCAGCATGATGCGGGCGACATCCTCGATCGTATGGTCGGGACGGGCGATGCAGACATCGCGGGTCATGATCTCGCTCACTTTCATGGTGTCCTCCTGGGTTGCGGTCAGAGCCCGAACGGATAGGTCTCCGGGACGCCCGGGCGTTGCACGCTGGGCAGCGGCGTGACGGCCGTGGTGCGGTCGAACCAGACATAGGCATCGAACTGGCCCGGCAGCTCGACCTCGGCATAGTGGCTCTGCAGCTCGGTCTCGGGCCGATAGATGACGCCGATGAAGCGTTCCAACCGGGGGCTGCGCAGGCGGCGGCGCAGTTCGCCCGGAACGTCGAGGTGCAGCACGGCGCGCGGCTGGCCGGCGGTGTGGAACTGGCGCTCGACGCTGTCCTCGCGCGAGGGCCGCACCTCCTTCACCTCCATCGGTGCGTCCCAGTCGGACGCCGCGGCGACGGTGCCGGCGTGGGTGCCGAAGCCGATCAAGGCGGCCTGCTCGCCGAAGCGGCCGCGGCACAGCTCGCCGAGATTGAGCTCGCCGCGGACACGGCCCATGTCGGTGAAGCGCGCGTCGCCGATGTGCGAGTTGTGTGCCCACACCACCGCCTTCGCATCCTCGCCGCGATGGGCAAGCAGATGCTGCAGGGTCTCGAACATGTGGCGGTCGCGCAGGTTCCAGCTCTCGGCGCTGCCGTAGTACATGGCGCGGTAGTAGCGCTCGGCGGCAGCAGCCAGCCGGGCATTCTGCGCAGCATCGAAGAACTGCTCGCCGTCATGGACGGCATAGTCCAGCCGCTTGGCCAGGAGATCGCGCAAGGCGGCCACCATGTCGGCCTCGCAGGCACGATAGCGCTCGCTCAGGACGGCGCGGCCGTAGACCGCGGGATCGTGCTGCCACGGCGTGAGGCAGCCGTAGCGCTCGCGGGCAACCTTGGCCGCCGCGGGATCGACCGTGTCGAGGTAGGCGAGCACGGCGGCGATCGAATCGGCCAGGCTGTAGATGTCGAGGCCGAAGAAGCCGGCGCGGCGTTCGGCCGGCTGCTGCTCGTTGTGACCGCGCAGCCACTCGATGAAGGCTTCGACGTCGGTGTTGCGCCACATCCAGGTGGGGAAGCGGCGAAACGCCGGCCGCGCGCCGGGCCGCGGCGGCAGATGGCGCACGTAGCGATCGATGGTGAGCGCATCGGGCCAGTCGGCCTCGACCGCCACGAAGCTGAAGCCGTGCCGTTCGATCAGGCGCTGCGTGATGGCGGCGCGGGCACGATAGAATTCCGACGTGCCGTGGCTTGCTTCGCCCAGCAGCACGACCCGGCGGTCGGCGTAGCGATCGAAGGCGGCGGCGAAACTGGCGTCTTCGAGGGCGGGCAAGGGCTGCTCGGCGGCGCGGATGAGCTGGTGCAGGCCGCTGGTCGGACGCGGCTCGCGGCGCGGCTTGTCGCGGAAGGTCTCATGCTCTTCCGACCAGCCCTGCTCGCCGATCAGCGGCACGAAGCGGACCTCCTCGATCTCCTCCTCGTGCCAGGTCTCGGGGCCGGTGCGCGTGAGCCGGATCAGGCGCTGATGCGTCGGCGTGGCGCCGACCGGCATCACCAGCCGACCGTCGACGGCGAGCTGGGCGCGCCAGGTATCGGGCACGCGCGGGCCGCCGGCAGTGGCAATGATGGCGTCGAACGGCGCCTGCTCGGGCCAGCCCAGCGTGCCGTCGCCCGTGCGCACCTCGACGTTGTCGTAACCGAGCTGACGCAAACGAGCGCGCGCGAGATCGGCCAGGGCGGGATGGCGTTCGATGGTGAAGACGCGGCCGGCCAGCTCGCCCAGCACCGCAGCGGCGTACCCTGAGCCGGCGCCGATCTCGAGCACGCGGTCGGCCGGACTGACGTCGGCGGCCTCGGCCATGCGCGCCACGATGTAGGGCTGCGACATGGTCTGGCCTTCCTCGATCGGCAGCGGCGTATCCTCGTAGGCGAACTCCTGCATGGCGTCCGCCAAGAAGGCCTCGCGCGGCACCTTCTCCATCGCCGCCAGCACGCGGCGATCGGCGATGCCGCGGCCTGCGATCTGGCGGCGAACCATGCGTCGGCGCGGATCGGTGACGGTAGCCATGACCGCCAAACGACCCACGCCGACGCGAGTTGCCGGAACTTGTGACCTATTTCGGACGGCTCGGGTTCTTCTCCCACATCTTGGGATCGCCCGAGCGGCCCTTGGCCTCCGCCGCCTTCAACTCGGCGGCTTCCTTGGAGTCGAGCGCGCGTCTTGCCTCGCGCGCGGCTTCGTCGACCTTGCCCTTCTTCAGGAACTTGGCGGTTGCCTCGTTGTAGGACTTGGTGCCGCTGTAGCTGCCCTCGCCTTCGATGTGGCCGTCCTTCTTCGACTTGTCGTCCATGACCGCGCTCCTTGGCTGGTACAGCCCAGGAAACGTGTGCGGCGGAGCAAGGTTACGGACGCAGCAGGCCGGTTTCCTTGAAATACCGTGCAACCCCCGGATGGAGGCGTTCGGCCGGTGCCGCGGCCACGGTGTTCTTCGCCGTGGTGTCGACCAGCTGCTGGGGTGCGCCACCCTGCCGCTCCAGCTCGTGCAGCGCCTTGACCAGGCGATATGCCACGGCGTCGTCGAGCTCGGGACGCGCCAGTACGAAGCTCCATGAGCCCACCGACGGAATGGCCTCGTTCTGGCCGGGGAAACTGCCGGCCGCCTGCGTGACCTCCTTCAAGAACGGATGCTGGGCGAGGATGCGCTTGATCTCGCTGGCGTCGGGGGCCACGAAGCGCGCGCCCTTGTCGCTGTTCGCAACCGTCGTGAATCCCGGCCAGCCGGCGCCGCCGCCCCACAGCGCCGCGACCCGTCCGTCGAGCACCATCGCCGGTCCGTCACCGGCGCGCTCGAGATAGACTGGCTGGAAATCCTTGGCGGCATCGAACCCCAGTCCATCCATGGCATAGCGGCCGAGGATCACCAGGCCCGACCCTTGCGCACCCCAGGCGATCGGCTTGCCCTTGAGGTCGCCGATCGTGCGGTAGGGCGAATCGGCTCGCACCACGAACATGCCGGCGGTTGGATACATCGCCGTGATGATCTTCAGGTTGGCCGGCAGCCGGCCGACGCCGGATAGCGATTCGTGGACGACCTCGCCCTGCACCAAGGCGATGTCGAGCGTGCCGGCTTCGAGCCGGGGCACGTTCTCGGTGCTGCCCTTGGTGTTGATCGCTTCGATCTCGAGCCCGGGATCGGCGCGACGCACGCCTTCGACGAAGGCCGCACCGTAGACCGGAAAACCGCCGCCTGGCGTCGCGGTGCCGAGGGTGATCTTCACGGGCTGGGCCTGTGCGGGCCACGCCGCGGCGACGGCGGCACCCAGGACGACATATCTGCGCAGAGGCATGGCGGCACCATTTTAGGGCTTCTCGAGATAGGGTTCGACCTTGCCGGTCATCATCTGGCGAGTATAGCAGCATGTCGGCAACGCGTTGCCATCGGGGTAACTGTCGGTCACCCGAACACCACGCACGGAGACGCTGTGTACCGAAACGTTAGAGCCAAAAGCCATCGCCTGCCTGCTGCGGTAGGCCTCTGGCTGTTGCTGGCGTGGCCGAGTCCCACCCTGGCTCATGCCGTCGCCGAGGGCGACAAGGGCTACATCCAGGAAATCGCCGGCGTGCAGCTGCTCCGTTCATCTACCTCGGCGCCAAGCACATGGTGACAGGCTACGACCACATCCTCTTCCTGCTGGCCGTGGTCTTCTTCCTGTACCGGCTCAATCACGTCGCGCTCTATGTCAGCCTGTTTGCGCTCGGCCATTCGACGACGATGCTGTTGGGCGTCTATTTCAACATCGGCATCAACAGCTACCTGATCGACGCCATCATCGGCCTGTCGGTGGTTTACAAGGCGCTCGACAATCTCGGCGCCTACCAACGGTGGTTCGGTTTCCAGCCGAACACCAAGGTCGCCACCCTGGTATTCGGGTTCTTCCATGGCTTCGGCCTGTCGACCAAGCTCATCGACTACGAGATCTCTCCCGATGGGCTTCTGCCCAACCTTCTGGCCTTCAATGTCGGCGTGGAGATCGGCCAGTTGCTCGCGCTCGGCGCCATCCTGATCGCCATGGGCTTTTGGCGGCGCACCGCCGGGTTCTGGCGTCATGCCTATGCCGCAAATGTCGTCATCATGACGGCCGGCTTCGTGCTGATCGGCTATCAGCTCACCGGCTATTTCATCAACCGCGCCT
>DATGZZ010000519.1:0-2969 GCA_035296945.1 Reyranella sp. | reverse complement strand
CGCATCGAGGCTCACGTATCGGACGGTCCGCGCCTCTATCAACTTGTCAGTAACGGAGTACGTCGAGCGATTTTGCGTCGCTTCCCATTTGGCTTGTTCTATCTTGAAGAGGATCAGCGGATCGTCGTGCTCGCCTGCCTCGATCTCCGGCGCGATCCCGAAGCGATTGCTTCCACGGTCACGACACGAAGGAACTGATAAGCCGCACGACGTCCTAAAGCAGCCGGCGCGCCGCCTCGCCGTCGGCGGCGATCTGCGCCTTGAGCTGGTCGAGGCCGCCGAACTTCATCTCGGGCCGGATGAACTCGATCAGCGCCGCGCGCAGGGTCTTGCCGTAGAGGTCGCCCGAGAAGTCGAACAGGTGGACCTCGAAATTCTCCTGGAGCTTGCCGAAGGTCGGGCGGCGGCCGAGGTTGGCCACGGCAGGACGCCACTCCTTGCCGTTCTGGCCGTCGACCAGGGCGCGCACGGCATAGACGCCGAAGCGCGGCCGGAGGTGCTCGCCCAAGGCGACGTTGGCGGTCGGATAGCCAATGGTGCGGCCGCGCTGGTCGCCCAGCTCGACCACGCCCTCGATCTCCCAGGAATGGCCCAAAAGCTCGGACGCTTCGCTGACCCAGCCGGCGCGCAGCGCCTCGCGGATGCTGGTCGAGGAATAGATCTCGCCTTCGCGCATCACCGGATCGAGCACGGTGACGCCAAAGCCCTTCTGCCGGCCTTTTTCGCGCAACATTTCGACGTTGCCGCTGCGGCGGGCGCCGAAGGTGAAATCGTAGCCGCACACGACATGGCGGGCGCCCATGCCCTTCAGCAGCACGTCGTCGATGAAGGCGTCGGCCGACAGGGCGGCAAAGGCCTCGTCGAAGCGCTGCGCCAGCACCGCCTGCACGCCGTACTGCTCGAGGAGCCGGAGCTTCGCCGGCGGCAGGGTCAGCCGGAACGGACCGGTGTCGGGCACGAAGAAGCGGCGCGGATGGGGCTCGAAGGTCAGCGCCACGACGGGCGCGTTCAAGATCTTGGCGTGCTCGGCGGTGCGGTCGAGCAGCGCTTGATGGCCGCGATGCACGCCGTCGAAGTTGCCCAGCGCCACGGCTCCGCCCTGCCATTGCGCGGGCGTGGCCTGCCAGTGGTCGAAGCTCGGGATCATTTCTTGGGCGTGCGGCGTGGCACCGAGACGACCGCCTCGCCGTCGATCACCACGGTCTCGCCCGAGAGGCACTGCGTCCTCAGCGTGACGCGCCGGCGCTCGTGGTTGATGTCGGTGATGGTGCAGATCGCGGTCACCGTGTCGCCGATCGAGACCGGTGCGGTGAAGTTCAAGGTCTGCGAGACGTAGATCGAGCCCGGGCCGGGCAGCCTGGTGCCGACCACGGTCGAGATGAAGCTGCCGCTCAGCATGCCGTGGGCGATGCGCTGGCCGAAACGTGTGGTCGCCGCGAAGCCGCCATGCAGGTGGATCGGGTTGGTGTCGCCCGAGACGCCGGCGAAGGCCGCGATATCGGCCTCGGTCACCGTCTTGCCGAACATCGCCGACATGCCGACCTTGAGGTCTTCCAGATAAAGGCCATGCATGGCCGCGAAATCAGTCGACACGTCGTGGCTTCTCCTCGCTGGGGCGGCGCCCTCTTACCACGCTGTCGGGCCTGTGCCACAGTCCGGTGAATGACCGTTCACGCAGCCTCGGAGGCCGAGCAGGTCGCGGCCGCCCTCGCCGCCGCGGCCGGCCGGCATTTCGCCAAGCCAGCGACGATCGAGCGGCTCAAGCGGGAATCGGGCGGCGCCTCGCGCCAGACCTGGAGCTTCGATGCAGTGGTGGACGGCCAGCGCCACGGCCTAGTCCTGCGCCGCGATCCGCCGACGACAAGTTCGGTGGGGGGCAAGCCCGGCGCCGGCTCGAGCACGGCATTGGACCGCGCCACCGAGTTTCGTGTGCTGGCCGCCGCGCACAAAGGCGGCGTGCGGGCGCCGAAGGTGTTGTTCGAGCTCACCCCGCAGGATGGGCTGGGCGAAGGCTTTGTCATGCAGCGCGTCGATGGCACGGCGATCGCGCGCAAGCTTCTGCGCGATCCGCCCTACGAGAAGGCGCGGACGATGATCGCGGGCCAGCTCGGCGAGATTCTGGCGCGCATCCATGCCGTCGACCTCGCCGACCTGCCGCCGCTGGTCCATCGCGAGGCCGCCGACCACATCGCCGGCATGCGCCACGCGCTGGACGCGCTCAGCCAGCCGCAACCGGTCTTCGAGCTGGCGCTGTCCTGGCTCGATCGGCGCCGGCCACCGCCGATCGCCAAGCCGTTGCTGGTGCACGGCGACTACCGCACCGGCAACTATCTCGCCGACGAGCAGGGCGTGACAGCGATCCTCGACTGGGAGGGCGCCCATCTCGGCGACCCCGTGGAGGACCTGGGCTGGCTCTGCGTCAAGAGCTGGCGCTTCGGCGCCGTCGACAAGCCGGCCGGTGGCTTCGGCAGCCGCGAGGAGCTATGGCAGGCCTACGAGCGCGCCGGCGGCGCCAAGGTCGATCCGGCGCGCGCGCGCTGGTGGGAAGTGTTCGGCACGGTGCGCTGGGGCGTCATCTGCCATCAGCAGGCATGGCGGCATCTCTCGGGCGCGGTGAAGTCGATGGAGCTCGCGTCGATCGGCCGACGCGCCGTCGAGACCGAAGTCGACCTGCTGCAGCTCCTGAAGGAGAAGGCGTGATGGCGCAGGATCGTCCGACCGCGTCCGAGCTTCTCGCCGCCATCGCCGACCTGTTGCGCGAGGAAGTGACGCCCGTGCTCGACAAGGCCGATCCCCGGCTCGGCTTCCAGATGCGTGTCGCCGCCAACTCGCTCGCCATCCTCGAGCGCGAGGCGAGGCTCGGCCCTGCCGCCGATGCACGCGAGCACGAGCGGCTGATGACGCTGCTCGGCCGCGACGGCAGCCTCGACGACCTTAACCGTGAGCTGGCGCGCCAACTACGCAGCGGC
>DATGZZ010000518.1:0-3243 GCA_035296945.1 Reyranella sp. | reverse complement strand
CGCTCATGGCGCCGTCGCCGATCACCGCCACGACATGGTTGCTGCCGCCGGCAAGGTCGCGCGCCACGGCCATGCCCAGGCCGGCCGAGATCGAGGTCGAGGAATGGGCCGCACCGAACGGGTCGTAGTCGCTCTCGCTGCGCCGCGTGAAGCCGGACAGGCCGCCTTCCTGGCGCAGCGTGCGGATGCGGCTGCGCCGGCCGGTGACGATCTTGTGCGGATAGGCCTGGTGGCCGACATCCCAGAGCAGCCGGTCGCGCGGCGTGTCGAACACATAGTGCAGCGCCACCGTGAGCTCGACCACGCCCAGCCCGGCGCCGAGATGGCCGCCGGTGACCGAAACGGCCGAGATCGTCTCCTGGCGCAGTTCGTCGGCCAGCTGGCGGAGCTGTTCGGTCTTCAGCCGACGGATGTCGGCCGGTACGTCAACGGTATCGAGAAGCGGCGTTGGGCCGGTCATGACTGCATCATACTCCCGCGCGGCCCCTTAGGCCCGCCGCGCGACAACGAATTTCGCCGCCTGCCTTAGCAAATCTGCGGCCTCGCCGAACGGTTCCAGATGCGCGGCGGCCTGTCGCGCCAGCAGGTCGGCCTGGGCCCGCGCCCGCTCGAGGCCCAGGATCGACACGAAGGTCGCCTTGCCGGCCGCCGCGTCCTTGCCCGGCGTCTTGCCGAGTTCGGCCGCCGTTCCCTCGATGTCGAGCAGATCGTCGGCGATCTGGAAAGCCAGGCCAACATCGTGGGCATAGGCCGACAGGGCATTGCGCAGGGGATCGCTCGCCTTGCCCAGGATCGCGCCTGCCGTGCAGGAGAAGGAGATCAGCGCGCCTGTCTTCAGCCGCTGCAGGCGCGTGATGGCGCCGATCGACAGGTCGGGGCGCGTCTCGGCCAGCAGATCGAGCATCTGGCCCCCCACCATGCCGTGCGCGCCGGCTGCCTTGGCGAGATCGCCGACCAGGTGAGCACGCACCGCGGCGTCGCCGTGCGTGTCCTCGTGCGCCAGCACCTCGAAGGCCAGCGCCTGCAGGGCGTCGCCCGCCAGGATGGCCGTGGCCTCGTCGAACTGCTTGTGACAGGAGGGCTTGCCGCGCCTGAGATCGTCGTCGTCCATGGCCGGCAGGTCGTCGTGAATGAGCGAATAGGCGTGCAGGAATTCGATGGCGCTGGCGGTGCGCAATGCCGGCAATGCGCCGACCTTGAACAACGTTGCGCCGGCCAGCACGAAGAAGGCGCGCAGGCGCTTGCCGCCGCCCAGGCTCGAATAGCGCATCGCCTCGAAGACGCGCGCTTCGTCGCTGTCACCCTTCGGCAGAAGGCGATCCATGGTGTGTTCGGTCGACGAGGCGGCAAACGTCAGCGCGGCCTCGAAGTCGCGGTGCGGCGACAGTGGCATGGGTCGCGGACTAGTTCAGATCAGCGGGCTGGCTGCCGACCGTGCCGTCGGCTGAGAAGACGATCTTCTCGACCTTCATCTTGGCCTCGGCGAGCTTCTGCTCGCAGTGCTTCTTCAGCAGCGCGCCGCGCTCATAGGCCGTGATCGCCTCGTCGAGCTTCACCTGGCCGCGCTCGAGCTGCTGGACGATGCCTTCCAGCTCCTTCAGCGCGTCCTCGAACGACAGGCCGGCAATATCCTTGGGGAGTACAGTTTCTTTGGCCAATTTTGCCTCGCAGGGGGTAGACGAGATGGTAGCCGCCGCCGCGGGCCACCGCCAGTCACAGGAGAATGCTGTAGAAATGCCCATTCCGCGCGGTCTTTTCGGCTTTCTCAACTGTGGATAGCGAAACCCGCATATCTAACATGGTAGCTTTGCACGTTCGCAGGTCAAAACCCGCCGTCGCGCATTGCGACAGTTACACAGCAATGGCACGTTCCGCCCCGCAACGAAATAAACAGCCATTCACAGGAGTAAAACGCCCATGGGCAACGTCAGCCATCTCGTCACGCGAACGGCAGCCTTCGAAAGCTCGGTTGAGAACGGTCTCGCCGAAGGCGGCAGCGGCAAGGACCGCCAGTTCGTCACCGCCCTCGCCCGTGGTCTCGACATCCTGCGCGCCTTCCATGCCGGCGAAGGCATGCTGGGCAACCAGGAAATCGCCCATCGCACCGGCCTGCCGAAGCCGACCGTGGCGCGTCTCACCCACACGCTGACCGAGCTCGGCTACCTCAATTACATCCGCCGCTTCCGCAAGTACGAGCTCGGCGCCTCAGTCCTGGCGCTGGGCTATGCCGCGATCTCCAGCATGGATGTGCGCCGGGCCTCGCGTCAGCCGCTCGAGCAGCTCGCCCATGCGCTGAACGCCTCGACGGCGCTGGGCGGCCGCGACCGTCATTCGATGATCTATCTCGAAGCCTGCCGCGGCCCGTCGGTCGTGGCGATCACGCACGATGTCGGCACGCGCGTGCCGATGGCCAGCACCGCGATGGGCCGCGCCTACCTGTTCTCGCTGCCCGACGTCGACCGCAACAAGCAGATCGACGCCATCCGCCGCCGCTGGCGCGACGACTGGACCAAGGTGAAGACGGGCCTCGAGCGCTCGTTCAAGGAGCTGGCCGATCGCGGCTTCTGCGTCACCTGGGGCGAGTGGTTGCCCGAGCTTTGCGGCGTCGGCGCGCCGCTGCGCAACTCCGACGGCACCGCGGCCTACGCCATCAACGCCTCGGCGCCGATCTACCAGATCAGCCGCGACCGGCTCGAAGCCGATTGGGGCCCGCGCCTGGTGAAGATCGCGCGCGACATCCGCACCGGCATGGCCGCCCAGCCCTCGGCCACGGCGACGCCGGCGGCGATGCGTCCTGCGACCAACGGCAACGGGCATCGCCCGCCGATGTCGGCGATGGCGCGCCGCTAGGCACGTCGTCTCCTTCGAGTAGAGCGTATGCCTATCCAACGACCGGCCGATGCGCGGCCGGTCGCCGCCCATGAGTTTCGCGGTTTCAACGGACTGATCGGCCACGAGGTCGTGGCCTGGCGGCCGGGCTTCGTCGAGATGACGCTCAAGGTCCGCCCCGAGCTCTGCAACGCCAACGGCCTGCTGCACGGCGGCGTGCTGATGACCCTGCTCGATTCGGCCAGCGGCTTTGCCTGCACCTTCAACGACACGGCGACGGCGCGGCGGCTCAGCGTCACCTTGGCCTTCACAACGCAGTTCATCAAGGCGGCGCGCGACGGCGACCGGCTCACGATCTTCGGCGCCTGGCGGCCGTCCAGCAGCCAGAGCACCTTCGCCGCCGAGACCGAGATC
>DATGZZ010000517.1:0-6514 GCA_035296945.1 Reyranella sp. | reverse complement strand
CCCGTTCGGCGGCACGTTCACCGCGACCTTCGCCTTCGCCACGGATTATTCGTATCGCGGCATCTCGCAGACCCAGCGCCAGGTCGCGTTCCAGCCCGCCTTCACCTACGAGACGCCCACGATCAGCGAGACGGTGCCGGTCAGCGCCTATGTCGGCGCCTGGGGCAGCAACGTCTATTTCGGCAACACCAATCCCACCATCGCCGAGGTCGACCTCATCGCCGGCCTCAGGCTGAAGGCTCTCAACGACAAGCTGACCGGAGACCTGGGCTACATCCGCTACAACTATCTCGGCGCGCCCGCCGACCTGTTCTACGACTTCAACGAGTTCGGCTTGGTCCTCGGCTACGATTTCGGCGTCGCCCAGATCCAGGGTGCCGTGCGCTACAGCCCCAACTTCTTCGCCAACTCCGGCAATGCCTGGTACAAGTGGGGCCAGGTCACGGTGCCGATCCCTTACACCTTCAATGAAAACGTCGCCTTCAAGATCTATGGCGCGGTCGGCAACCAGTATGTCGAGCGCTTCACCAACTACGGCATCGGCAACAACAACTACTGGGACTGGCAGATCGGCTTCACCGCCACGGTCTATGGCGTCGATCTCACCATCGCCTACATCGACACCAACCTCGATGTCCCCTACTGCGGCAACACCATGAACTGCGACGCCCGCGCCGTCTTCACCATCGGCAAGACGTTCTAGGTCTTCGGACCGCGCGCTGGGTCGCGTCTGACGCGACCCAGCGCGCTCATGCTCCTCTCCCCCGCTAGGGGGAGAGGCTGGGTGAGGGGGTTAAAGGGAGCCTTCGAAGCCCCCTCACCTAAACCTCTCCCCCTAGCCACCCTACGCTGAGGACCAGCTTCGGGTGGCTTGAGCTATCCGCTCGATCCGGCCTTCCGAAGCTCCGCAGGAGCGAAGGGAGGCTAGCGGGGGAGAGGAATCTGAGCCATCTATGTCCCATGCAAGGCGACCGGTTCGATCTCGCCGTCGTGGGCGCCGGCCTGAGCGGCAGCCTGCTGGCGCTCGCCGCCGGAGAGGCAGGCCTCGACACGGTCCTGATCGACCGTGTGCCCCTGAAGTCGCTCACGGATGCGGGCTTCGACGGACGGACCACCGCCATCGCCTACACCAGCCAACGCCTGTTCGCGGCGCTGGGCGTGTGGCCGGAGCTGGCCGACCAGGCCGAGCCCATTCTCGACATCCGCATCTCCGACGCCGGCCACGATGGCCGGCCAAGCCCGATGTTCCTCCACTTCGACCACCGCGAAGCCGCCGAGGAGGACGAGAGCGCGGCGCCGATGGGCTGGATCGTCGAAAACCGCTTTTTGCGCGCGGCCCTGCTGCGGCGGCTGGCGGCGTGCCCGCATGTCGAGCTGGTGGCGCCGGACGAGGTGATGGAGACCAGGCGCGATCCCGACCGGGCCGAGCTCGTGCTGAAGAGCGGCCGGCGTCTGGCGACGCGTCTGGTGGCGTCGGTCGAGGGTCGCTTCGGCACCATGCGCGAGGAGGCCGGCATCGGCGCCCGCGCCTGGTCGTACGACCAGGTCGCCATCGTGCTGGTGGCGCGCCATGAACGGCCGCATCGCGGCGTCGCCCAGGAGAAGTTTTTGCCCGGCGGCCCCTTCGCCATCCTGCCGATGCGCGATGGCGAGAACGGCGAGCATCGCTCGTCGATCGTGTGGAGCGAGCGCGCCGACCTGGCCAAGCGCCTGCTGGCGCTCGACGCGCCGCGCTTCCAGGCCGAGTTCGCGCGCCGCTTCGGCGACTATCTCGGCCACGTCGAGCCCGTGGGCCCGCGCTGGTGGCATCCGCTCGGCCTGGTCCATGCCGAGCGCTACATCGACACCCGCCTGGTGCTGGTGGGCGACGCCGCGCACGGCATCCATCCCATCGCGGGCCAAGGCTATAACCTCGGCGTGCGCGACATCGCGGCCCTGGTCGAGGTGCTGGTAGACAGCAAGAGGCTGGGCCTCGACCTCGGCGCGGGCGATACGCTGGAGCGCTACGCGCAGTGGCGGCGGGCCGACAACTTCGCGATGGTAGCCGCGACCGATCTCCTGAACCGCCTGTTCTCCAACGACATCAAGCCGATCCGTCTGGTCCGCGATGTCGGCCTCGCCGCCGTCAATCGTGTGCCGCCGCTGCGCCGCTTCTTCGTTCGCCACGCCATGGGCCTGGTCGGCGACCTGCCCAAGCTGATCAGAGGCGAGCGGCCGTAGCGACCATGCAGATGCTGGCAACTCCGCGTCTGCGGCTGCGAGGGCGCACGCTCGACGATGTCGATGCCATCCTGGCGATGGACGCCGATGCCGAGGTGCGCCGCTTCATGGGCGGACCGCCACAGGCACAGGCCCACCGAGCGGAGGTCTGCGCGAATATCGTCGACGGCCAGCCGACCCATCGGCGCTGGGTGATCGAATGGCGCGACCGTCCGGGCTTCCTCGGCCAATGCGGCCTCAGCCGCTGTCATCTGCCGGGCTGCACCGCGCTCACCTGGCGCCTGGGACGGGCCCATTGGGGCCGCGGCATCGCCAGCGAAGCCGTCGGCGCCGTGCTGCGCCATGCGCGCGAAGACCTGGGCCTCGGCGCCTTCGTTGCCTTCATCCATGCCGACAACGGGGCTTCCCAGCGGGTCGCCGACAAGGTCGGCCTGCGACCGGCGGGCGAAACCGTCCTGCACGGCTACCGCCAGCTCGTCTACCGTCTGGACTAAGGGCCTCCGCCACCCTATCTCAGGGGCCGATTTTGCAAGGATTTTCCATGGCCCAGGCCCAAGTCCCCGTGACCGTGCTGACCGGCTATCTCGGCGCCGGCAAGACCACGCTGCTGAACCGCATCCTGAGCGAGCAGCACGGCAAGAAGTACGCCGTCATCGTCAACGAGTTCGGCGAACTCGGTGTCGACAACGACCTCGTGGTGAATGCCGACGAGGAAGTGTTCGAGATGAACAACGGCTGCATCTGTTGCACCGTGCGCGGCGACCTCATCCGCATCATCGAAGGCCTGATGAAGCGCAAGGACAAGTTCGACGGCATCCTGGTCGAGACGACGGGCCTCGCTGACCCGGGCCCGGTGGCGCAGACCTTCTTCACCGACGACGAGGTCAAGGCCAGGACAAGGCTCGACGCCATCGTCACCGTGGTCGACGCCAAGCACTTCCTCGGCCAGCTCGAGCAGGGCGACGAGGCCCAGGAGCAGGTGGCTTTCGCCGACGTGATCCTGCTCAACAAGACCGACCTGGTGAGCGAGGATGAGCTCAAGAAGGTCGAAGGCAAGATCAAGTCGATCAACCGTTACGCCCGCATCTTCCGGACGCAGAAGAGCCAGATCGAGCTTGCCGCCATCCTCGACAAGGGTGCCTTCGATCTGCAGCGCATTCTCGAGTTCGAGCCCGACTTCCTGCACCATGGCCACGATCACGACCATGAGGAAGAGGTCAAAAGCCTGTCGCTCAGCGCCGACCGACCGGTCGATCCCGACAAGTTCCAGAAGTGGATGGGCGCGCTGCTGCAGCTGCGCGGGCCCGACATCTTCCGCAGCAAGGGCATTTTGGCCATCGACGGCGCGCCGCGGCGCTACGTCTACCAGGGCGTGCACATGATGATGGATTCCGACTGGGGCACGCCCTGGAAGGAAGGCGAGAAGCGCTCGAGCAAGCTCGTCTTCATCGGCCGCAACCTCGACGGCGAGAATCTCCAGCGCGGCTTCAACGACTGCCTGAAGTAGACGTGAAGCTCGATCTTTCAAATCCGGCCTGGCAGCAGACCCTGCCGCCGGGCCGTGCCGTTGCAGCCGACGCGCCTGCCGCCGCGTGCGCCTTCAGCAAGGACGGATCCATCGTGGCCTTCGCCTTGGGCGACGGCCGCGTGCGCCTGTTGCCGGCGGACATCAACGCCGCCGAGACGCCGGCGGCCGAGCCATTGCATGGCGGCGCGGTGCTGGCGCTGGTCGGCGATCCGGCGGGCGACGGCTTCGTGAGCGGCGGCGACGACGGAAGGCTGCTGCGCATCGCAGCCGACGGGACGGCGAGCGAGATCGCCAACCAGAAGGGCAAGTGGTTCGAGCACGTCGCCGCCCATCGCGCGACCGGCGCGATCGCCGCGTCGGCCGGCAAGAGCGCCTTCGTGGTGAGGGGCGGCGAGGTGAAGGAGTTCGGGCCGCACGAGAGCACGGTGGCCGGTCTCGACTTCAGCAAGGACGGCAGCCGCATCGCCTGCGCCCACTATGGCGGCGTCACGGTGTGGAGCATCGGCCAGGTCACCCTGCCGCCGCGGAAGTTCGCTTGGCGCGGCAGCCACGTCGCGCTGAAATGGAGCACCGACGGCAAGTTCATCGCCACCGGTACGCAGGAGAACGACATCCATGTCTGGCGCATGGCGCAGGCCACCGACATGCGCATGCAGGGCTATCCCGCCAAGGTGAAGTCGCTGTCGTGGACCGCCGATGCGCGCTTTCTCTATACCTCGGCACAGCCGGTGTTCACCGCCTGGTCGTTCGCGGGCAAGGGGCCGGAAGGCAAGCCGCCGCTGCAGTTCGGCGAAGAAGGCGCGGGGCTGATCTCGGTCGTGGCCGCCCATCCGGCCGCGGAATTCGTGGCCGGCGGCTACGATTCGGGTGAGCTGCAGCTCGGCGACATCCGCACCAAGCGCTCGGTCGTGCTGAAGATGGCCGACGGCTCGGCCATCACCGGCCTCGCCTGGTCGCCCGACGGTTACAAGCTCGCGATCGGCAACGACACCGGCACACTGCTGGTGCTTGATCTGCGGCGTTAAGGCCTTCCCTTCTTCTCCTCCCCCGTCACACGGGGGAGGATACAGGAGGGGGCAGGCCACGCGACCGGTGTGTGCAGATTTCAGATCATGATCTCATCCTTCGAGAGATCATCGGTGCGGCTTTCCCCCTCCTGTATCCTCCCCCGTATGACGGGGGAGGAATGAAGAAAAGAAGAGAGCTCTAGCTAGTCGCGCCGCACCAGCAGGCGGTGCGACACGAGGCAGAGCACGCCGGCGATGCCCATCGCCGTGGTCATGGGGGCGATCGTGCCGTCCATGGTCTGGCCGACGATGGCACCGAAGATCGCGCCGATGCCGAACTGCATGACGCCCATCAGCGACGAGGCCGTGCCCGCCATGTGCGGATAGCGCTGCAGCGCCATCGCCACCGAGTTGGGGCCGATCAGGCTGATGGTGGCGATCTGCGGCGCGAAGCAGAGCAGGAAGGGCCACAGGCCGATCGTGCCGTAGCGCGCCTCGATGAACCCCAGCACCAGCGCCGTCGGGCCGGCCACGGCGGGCACGATCACGGCGTAGCGCAGGATGCGGCTGGCACCGAAGACCGGCGCGAACTTGGCGTTCAAGAGGCTGCCCAAGGTCATGAAGACGATCATGCCGCCGAAGATCAGGCCGTAGGCGCGCGGGGCGATGCCGTACTTCTCGATGAACACGAACGGCGAGCCGCTGAGGAACGACATCAGGGCGGAGAACTGAAAGGTGCTGGTGAAGGCGTAGCCCATGAAGGCGCGGTGCCGGACCAGCTCGCCGAAACGCTTCAGGATCGAGGACAGCACCAGCGGCTGGCGATACTCAGGGCGCAGCGTCTCGGGCAGGCGCAGCCAGGCCGCGACCAGCGCCACCACGCCGATGATGGCCAGCACCCAGAAGATCGCCCGCCAGCCCAGGAACCACAGCACCTGGCCGCCGATCAGCGGCGCCAGCATGGGCGCGATCGACGTGCAGGCCATCATCAGCGACATGGCGCGCGCTGCCTGGTCCTTCTCGGCGAGGTCGCGCACCATGGTGCGCGCCAGCACCACGCCGCCGCAGGCCGCCAGGCCCTGCAGGAAGCGCAGAGCCACGAGATGGCCCGCTTCGGCCGCGAAGGCGCAACCGATGCTGGCCGCAACGTAGGTGACCAGCCCGCCCAGGATGACCGGCCGGCGGCCGAAGCGGTCGCCCGCCGGGCCATAAAAGATCTGGCCGGCGCCGAAGGCGATCATGAAGGCCGACAGCGTGAGCTGGATGTCGCCCGCCGTGCCGCGCAGGTCGACGGCGATCACCGGCAGGGCCGGCAGGTACATGTCGATGCTGAGCGGCGTGAAGGACGACAGCAGCGCCAGGAGTACCAGCAGCAGCGGCGTGAGGGTCGGGCGGGCTGAGGGGGATGTCATCGGGGCTGGCTCTATAGCGGACATGCTATAAGCGGACCATGTCCATGCTGCCCGAGCTCACCGAGCCGCAGATCCGCCGCTACGCGCGCCATATCGTGCTGGCAGAGATCGGCGGCGTCGGCCAGTCGCGGCTGATCGCCGCGCGCGTGCTGGTGGTCGGCGCCGGCGGCCTTGGCGCGCCCCTGCTGCAATATCTTGCCGCCGCCGGGGTGGGCACCCTGGGCGTGATCGACCACGACACTGTCGATCTCTCCAACCTGCAGCGCCAGGTCATCCATCGCACCGCGGATATCGGCACGGCCAAGGTCGACAGCGCGCGCCGCGCGTTGTCGGACATCAATCCCGAG
>DATGZZ010000516.1:0-2280 GCA_035296945.1 Reyranella sp. | reverse complement strand
GCGGCCCGGCCACAATGTGCTGGTGTGGGGGGCGGCGGGCGGCATCGGCTCGATGGCCGTGCAGCTCATCGCCACGGCCGGCGCCAATGCGATCGGCGTCATCTCCGATCCGTCGAAGACCGACTTCGTGATGCAGCTCGGCGCCAAGGGCGTCATCAACCGCAACGACTTCGACTGCTGGGGCCAGCTGCCCGACGTCGACGACCAGAAGGGTTATGCCGAGTACATGAAGAAGGTGCGCAAGTTCGGCGCGGCTATCTGGGAGCACACCGGCAAGGGCAACGACGTCGACTTCGTCTTCGAGCATCCCGGCGAGCAGACCTTCCCGGTGTCGTGCAACATCGTGAAGCGCGGCGGCATGGTGGTCTTCTGCGCCGGCACCACCGGCTACAACCTCACCATGGACGCCCGCTTCGTGTGGATGCGCCAGAAGCGCATCCAAGGCAGCCACTTCGCCAACCTCCTGCAGGCGAGCCAGGCCAACCAGCTCGTCATCGAGCGCCGGATCGATCCTTGCATGAGCGAGGTCTTCGACTGGGCCGACATTCCCAAGGCCCACACCAAGATGTGGAAGAACCAGCACAAGCCCGGGAACATGGCTGTGCTGGTCTCGGCCAAGCGGCCCGGCCTGCGCACCCTCGAAGACGCCCTGGACGACTGATGCTGCTGGACAATCTGCTCGGCCTCGCCTCCCAGGCGGAGGGCGACGCCGAGGCGTACGAGGTCGCCGCGCGCGAGGCGGTGCGTGGCCTGGTCGCCCCCAACGGCAAGGTCGATCCGAAGATTCTCGAGCGCGAGCAGTTCGCCGCGCATGGCTTTGCCTGGATTGCGACCTATGTCGCGGCCTTGCGCCAGATGCGGCGCTGGGCGGAGCAGGGGGCGAAGGGTGAGCTCGAGCTGCTGATGCTGCAGTCGGCGTTCGGCGAATATCTCGCCCAGCTTTCCGGCGGCATCGCCATCAGCCAGGTCGAGATCGTGCGGCCGGGCGACCTCGGTCTGGATGCAGCGACGCTCGACACCCCGGCCGTGCGCAAGCTGATCGCCGCGAACACCGCCGCCGTCCGCATGCGCATCGCCGAGCTGATCACTGACGGCCTCGACACCGGCAACTTCGGCGCCCTGGAATTGGGCGACGACGCGCTGGAAGAGGTTCGCCGCCAGTTCCGGCGCTTCGTCGACGGCGAGGTGCTGCCCTATGCCCACGAGTGGCACCTCAGGGACGAGCTGATCCCGCTGCCCGTCGTGGAGAAGATGGCCGAGCTCGGCGTCTTCGGCCTGACCGTGCCGGAAGAGTGGGGCGGGCTCGGCATGGGCAAGCTCGCCATGTGCGTGGTCACCGAAGAGCTGTCGCGCGGCTATATCGGCGTGGGCTCGCTCGGCACGCGTTCTGAGATCGCAGCGGAACTCATCCGTTCGGGCGGCACCGAGGCGCAGAAGAAGAAGTATCTCAGCCGCATCGCTTCCGGCGAGCTGCTGCCGACGGCGGTGTTCACCGAGCCCAACACCGGCTCGGACCTGGCCAGCCTCAAGACTCGCGCCGTGCTCGAAGGCGACATCTACAAGATTCAGGGCAACAAGACCTGGATCACCCACGCCGCCCGCGCCGACATCATGACCTTGCTGGTGCGCAGCGACGCGTCGAAGCCCGGCTACCATGGGCTGTCGATGTTTTTGGCCGAGAAGCCGCGCGGCACCGAGACCGACCCGTTCCCGGCCAAGGGCATGAGCGGCGGCGAGATCCGCGTGCTGGGCTACCGCGGCATGAAGGAATACGAGATCGGCTTCGACGGCTTCGAGGTCCCCGCCGCCAACCTTTTGGGCGAAAAGGAAGGCCAGGGCTTCAAGCAGCTCATGGCGACCTTCGAGAGCGCGCGCATCCAGACGGCGGCGCGCGCCGTCGGCGTGGCGCAGAACGCGCTCGAGCTCGGGCTGCGCTACGCCAAGGACCGCATCCAATTCGCCAAGCCGCTTTATGCCTTCCCGCGCGTCGCCGGCAAGATCGCCTGGATGGCGGTCGAGACCATGATCGCCCGCCAGCTGACCTACTTTGCCGCACGCGAGAAGGACAGCGACCGGCGCTGCGACATCGAGGCCGGCATGGCCAAGCTGCTCGCCGCGCGGGTCGCGTGGGCCGCGGCGGACAACGCGGTGCAGATCCACGGCGGCAATGGCTTCGCGCTGGAATATCCGGTCTCACGCGTGCTGTGCGACGCGCGCATCTTGAATATTTTCGAAGGCGCCGCCGAAATCCAGGCGCATGTCATTGCCCGGCGCCTGCTC
>DATGZZ010000515.1:0-2365 GCA_035296945.1 Reyranella sp. | reverse complement strand
GGAATACATCGACCGCTTCGGCATGGTGACCAACCGACTGACCTTGGGCCACGGCGTGTGGCTGAACGAGAGGGACATCGACCGCCTGGCCGCCGCGGGGGCTTGCGTCTGCCACAATTGTTCTTCCAACTTCCGGCTACGCTCGGGTGTCGCCGCCCTGAACTTATTCGAGAAGAAGGGCATCAACACCGCGATCGGCCTCGACGAAGCCGGCATCAACGACGACCGCGACATGCTGCAGGAGCTGAAGCTGGTGCTGCGCGCCCATCGCGTGCCCGGCATGGTCGAGGCCGACGTGCCGACCATGTCCCAGGTGCTGCGCATGGCGACAACGGGCGGGGCGAAGACCACGCCCTACGGCGACACCATCGGCTCGCTGGAAGTGGGCAAGGGCGCCGACATGGTGCTGATCGACTGGGACCAAGTCGCGTACCCGTATCTCGACGAGCTGACGCCGACCCTCGACGCCGTGGTCCAGCGCGCCAAGAACCGGGCCGTCACCATGACCATGTGCGACGGCGAGGTGATCTACCAGGACGGCAAGTTCACCAAGGTCGACAGGACGGCGGCGCTGAAGGCGCTGCACGACGACCTCAGCAAGGCCCTGGCCGATGACGAGGTCGAACGCCGCAATCTCTCGGTGGCGCTGCTGCCGCATGCGCGGAAGTTCTACGAGAACTATATCGATACCTCGAAGCACCAGCCGTTCTATCGGCCGAGCTCGATGGTGTAGGCGGGCCGCCCGATCCCTAAGTGTCGAACAGGCCTAGCTGAAAATAGAGAAACCCACCGAAGCCAGTGTCAGTCCGATTCCGACGTTTCTGACACCAGCCGCTCTACCGGCCGAGTTCGACGGTCGAGCTGCCATTCCGCAGAAAGGGAAGCAGGGGCTTACGGGCCGCCCTTCGGCGGCGCATGATAGGGACTTAGTCCATAGAACGGGTCCCCATGCCGCTTTCGTTCCGTCCGCTGAGCCATGCCCTGGGCGCCGAGGTCCAGGGCGTCGATCTCGCCCAGCCGCTCAGCAACTCCGAGTTCGACCAGATCCACCGCACCTTTCTCGAGCGCGGCATCCTCTTGTTCCGTGACCAGAAGATCACGCGCGAGCAGCACATCGCCTTCAGCCGCCGCTTCGGCGAGCTCGACCGGCACGACAGCCTGCCGCGCGACCGCCATCCCGACTATCCCGAGCTGCTGCTGGTCACCAACATCCCGGAGGAGGACGGCAAGCCGTCGGCCTCCAAGTACACCGGCCATCTCTGGCATTCCGACATGTCGTTCACGCCGGTGCCGTCGCTGGGCTCGCTGCTGCGCGGCATCACCATCCCGCCGGTCGGCGGCGATACGATGTTCACGAATATGTACAAGGCCTACGACACGCTGTCGGACGGCATGAAGAAGATGATCGAGGGCCTGCACGGCATCCATACCGGCACGCGCAAGGTTGACGACCCCAACTCCACCCGCGAGCAGGAGCAGCGCAAGATCAATCCGCCGATCGCCCAGCCGGTCGTGCGCGTGCATCCCGAGACCGGCCGCAAGGCGCTCTATATCGGCGAGAAGGTCTCGTGCTTCGTCGGCATGACGCCGGAGGAGAGCCAGCCGCTGATCGACTACCTGATCAAGCACGCGACGCGGCCGCAATTCGTCTACCGCCACCAGTGGCGGCAGGACGACATCGTGCTGTGGGACAACCGCTGCACCATGCACGTGGCGCTGGGCGACTACGAGGAAGGCGAGATCCGCCACCTCGAGCGCACCACGGTCAAGGGCACGCCGTCGGGATACTACCTGCAATGAAGCGCGCGCATTTCCTCAAGGGCCTCGGCGCCCTGGCCGTGGCCGCTCCGTCGATCGTGCGGGCGCAAGGTGCCTACCCCGACAAGCCGATCCGCATGGTGATCCCGTTCGCGCCGGGCGGCACGACCGACCTCCTGGCACGCGCCGTCGGCCAGCACTTCCAGCAGACCTGGGGTCAGACGGTGGTGGCCGACAACCGCGCCGGCGCCAACGGCGTGGTGGCAGGCGAGATCGTCGCCAAGGCCCCGGGCGATGGCTACACGCTCTCGGTCGTGGCCATGGGCCACGCCATCAATCCGCTGATCTACAAGAAGCTGCCCTACGACGGGGCCAAGGACTTCACCCCCATCAGTCTGATCGCGACCTTCCCGCAGCTCGTGCTGGTGAAGCCCGGGCTCAAGGCAAGCACGCTCGGCGAGCTGTTGGCGCTGGCCAAGAGCGCGACGCCGCCGCTCACCTACGCCTCCGGCGGCAACGGCTCGTCGCAGCATCTGGCCGGCGCGCTGCTGGCCCACATGGCAGGCGTCAGCATGACCCATGTCGCCTACAAGGGTGGCAACCCGGC
>DATGZZ010000514.1:0-5548 GCA_035296945.1 Reyranella sp. | reverse complement strand
CGTTGGCCGACCCTGTTCATCCTGTCGACGCTGGCCGGCGGCCTGATTCTGGGCGGCTTCGTGGTGATGCGCCGACTGGCGCGCGGCAAGGCGATCGCGATCTTCGCCGTCTTCGCGCAGATCGTCGCCACCTGCTACGTGCAGTCGACCTGGATCGACCTGTCACGCACTTTCTATTTCGAGAAGATGGTTGGCGTGGTGTTCTGGGCCGTCCTGTTGGGCTTGTTCAGCTACGCCCTGCTGCGCGGCATCGCCGACAGCCTGACCGGCAAGATGGCCGATCCCTCCCTCTACGGCGCGCGGGTGCGCGAGGCGTGGCGCGCCTGGCGCGAACTGCCGCGCTATCGCATCCTGCAGCGCGCCGACCTGATGCTGCAGGTTCTCTACCTCGCGCTGACGGTGATCTGCATCTTCTACCTGATCGTCATCAGCATCGACTGGTACGA
The DNA here is from genome assembly GCA_035296945.1 of Reyranella sp. GTDB lineage: Bacteria > Pseudomonadota > Alphaproteobacteria > Reyranellales > Reyranellaceae > Reyranella. The sequence continues at coordinate 5,102 of DATGZZ010000514.1, read as the reverse complement.
CGGCGTGATCCGCATCGGCGAGACCTGGTACCGCCAGATCGCCATCGACGGCCGCTACCGCGATTTCCCGATCTGGAGCTTCGTCATCCCGTCGATCGTGCTGATGGCCTGGAAGACGCTGACCATCGTGCGCAGCGAGCCGGCATCGCGGGCCGACCGCTGGGCCAAGGCGCTGTCGTTCGGCCGCCTGCTGGGCTACGACGGCAGCAAGGGCTTCGTGCGCATGGACCGGTCGTACAGCCGCGTCCGGCCGATCCTGCCGGAAATCGCCCTTTCATTCCTGCTGATCTTCTGGGCCATCGTCCTGGTGGTGACCGAGGGCGCCATCAAGCTGCATGACGGCGGTTCGGGCGGCTTCGTCGCCGTCGATGGCGGCCGCTGGGTGATCGGCACGCTGTTCTGGAACACCCAGGCCGACTGGTTCGGTACCCTGGCCGTGTTGATGGCGATTCCCTATCTCGCGACCATTTATGTCTCACTGCGCGAACCACTGGCAGAACCGCCGCCGGACTCCTATACGAGCAAGTGGTAGGCGCATCGTGGGCCCCTCGCCCGCGGGCGACGGGTTCGCGCTTCAGCCAGGAGTTACCGAATGGAAATCAAGGGCGAGTACAAAATCGCGGCCCCGCGCGAAAAGGTCTTTGCGGCGTTGAACGACCAGGCCGTGCTGCAAGCCTGCATTCCGGGCTGCGAATCCCTGGAGAAGACCTCGGACACCGAAATGAAGGCCAAGGTGCGCATGCGCATCGGCCCGGTCAGCGCCAGCTTTTCGGGCAAGGTGACGCTGAGCGACATCGACCCGCCCAACGGCTACCGGATCTCCGGCGAAGGGCAGGGCGGGGCCGCGGGCTTCGCCAAGGGCGGCGCCGTGGTCGCCCTGCGTGAGGACGCTGGTGAAACGGTGCTGACCTACAACGTCGACGCCCAGGTCGGCGGCAAGATCGCCCAGGTCGGCGCCCGCCTGATCGACGGCACGGCCAAGAAGCTGGCCGACGAGTTCTTCGGCAAGTTTGCCACTGTGGTCGGGGGTCCGCCGCCGGCTGCCGCGGTGGCGGGAACCCCATCGGATGCGCCACCCGCGCCCGACACGCTTTCTCCGCCGTCACCGCCATCCGCTGCAGCGCAGCGAGGCTACCGGCATTGGCTGGTCATCGGCGTGGGCGCAGCCGTTCTGATCCTGATTTTCCTTGCGAGCCGTTAGCAGCGGCTGGCGTCGGAAGAGGGCAGTCGGTCGTCATCCGCAATTCGCTTGACCGGCGCATGAACGGCTTGCGAGAGTCGCTTCAACGCCCAGCAGGCGTAGATTTTGCGCGCCTGCGCAAACCAACAATGTGAGGGAGACGACTGCATGACCATTCCCGTCGCCATGACCGTCAACGGCAAGCCCGCCTCGGGCAAGGTCGAGGCGCGCACGCTGTTGGTGCAATTCCTGCGCGAGCATCTCGGCATGACCGGCACCCACGTCGGCTGCGACACCAGCCAGTGCGGCGCCTGCGTCGTGCACGTCGACGGCAAGTCGGTGAAGTCGTGCACCATGCTTGCCGTCCAGGCCGAAGGCGCCAAGGTCATCACCATCGAGGGCCTGGCCGAGAGCGCCGAGAAGCTGCATCCCATGCAGGAGGCGTTCCGCGAGAACCACGCCCTGCAGTGCGGCTTCTGCACCCCGGGCATGGTGATGAGCGCCATCGACATGGTGAAGCGCCACAACTACCAGCTCGACGAAGCGACGGTGCGCCGCGAGCTCGAGGGCAACCTCTGCCGCTGCACCGGCTACCACAACATCGTGAAGGCGATCCTGGCGGCCGCGCCCGCCATGAAGTCAGCGGGGGTGTAGCCATGACCGCGCAAACCGGAATAGGCGCCCGGGTCAAGCGTAAGGAAGATCATCGCTTCCTCACCGGCACGGGCCGTTACGTCGACGACCTGCCGCTCGCACGCGCGACCTACGCGCAGTTCGTGCGCTCGCCGCACGCTCACGCCAAGATCAAGAGCATCGACACCTCGGCCGCCAAGGCGATGCCGGGCGTTGTCGCGATCTTCACCGGCAAGGACATTGCCGACGCCAAGGTCGGCGGCCTGATCTGCGGCTGGGTGGTCAAGGACAAGCATGGCGAGCCGCACAAGGCGCCGCCGCATCCGGTGATGGCGGTCGATACCGTCCGCTATGTCGGCGACACGGTCGCGATGGTCGTGGCCAACAGCCATGACGAGGCCAAGGACGCCGCCGAGGCGATCAAGATCGACTACGACGTGAAGGCAGCCAACGTCGATCTCGCCCGGGCGCTCGACAAGGGCGCTCCCGAGGTCCACCCGGAGGCGCCGGGCAACCTGATTTACGACTGGGAAATCGGCGTGAAGGCCGATGTCGACGCCGCCTTCGCCAAGGCCGCACACGTCACCAAGATCGACATCGTCAACAATCGCCTGATCCCCAACGCCATGGAGCCGCGCGCCGCGGCGGCGGACTACGACAAGGGCACGGGCAACTACACGCTGTGGTCGACGTCGCAGAACCCGCACGTGCTGCGCCTGATCCTGTCCGCCTTCGTGCTGGGCATCCCCGAACACAAGCTGCGCGTCATCGCCCCCGACGTGGGCGGCGGCTTCGGCAGCAAGATCTTCTGCTACAACGAAGAGACCATGGTGACCTGGGCGGCGTCTCGCGTCGGCCGTCCGATCAAGTGGACCGCCGAGCGCAGCGAATCGTTCCAGACCGACGCGCACGGCCGCGACCACGTCACCCATGCCGAGCTGGCGCTCGACAAGGATGGCAAGTTCCTCGCCCTGAAGGTCGAGACCGTCGCCAACATGGGCGCGTATCTGTCGACCTTCTCCACGGCGGTGCCGACCTACCTCTATGCCACCCTGCTGGCCGGCCAGTACACGACGCCGCTGATCTACGCCAACGTGAAGGCGGCGCTCACGCACACCGCGCCGGTCGACGCCTATCGCGGCGCCGGACGGCCCGAGGCGACCTATGTGATCGAGAGCATCGTCAGCAAGGCGGCCAAGGAACTGAAGATCGATCCGGCCGAGCTGCGCCGCAAGAACTTCATCCCATCGACCGCCTTCCCGTACCAGACGCCGGTGGCGCTGCAGTACGATTCGGGCAACTACCCGCCGATCATCGACGAGGCGATCAAGATCGCCGACTACAAGGGCTTCGAGGCCCGTCGCGCCGAGGCCAAGTCGCGCGGCAAGCTGCGCGGCATCGGCTTCTCGTCCTACATCGAAGCCTGCGGGCTGGCGCCGTCGCAGGTGATCGGCCAGCTGGGCGGCGGTGTCGGCCAGTGGGAATCGGCGCAGCTCAAGTTCAACCCGACGGGCAACGTCCAGATCCTGACCGGCTCGCACAGTCACGGCCAGGGCCATGAGACGACCTTCGCCCAGCTCGTGTCGGACAAGCTCGGTGTGCCGATGGAGCAGATCGAGGTCGTCCACGGCGACACCGCGACGACGCCGTTCGGCATGGGCACCTACGGCAGCCGTTCGTTGGCCGTCGGCGGCTCGGCCATCATGAAGGCGGCCGACAAGATCATCGACAAGGGCAAGAAGATCGCCGCTCATCTGATGGAGGCGTCGGTCGCCGACGTCGTGTTCGAGAACGGCACCTTCAAGGTCGCCGGCACCGACAAGGCCGTCCCGCTCGCCCAGGCGGTGTTTGCGGCCTACGTGCCGCACAACTATCCGATCACCGAGCTCGAGCCCGGCATGGACGAGAACGCTTTCTACGATCCGGCGAACTTCGTCTATCCGGCGGGCACGCAGATCTGCGAGGTCGAGATCGATCCCGACACCGGGGTGGTCGAGATCGTCAATCACACCGCGGTCGACGATTTCGGCAACATCATCAATCCGATGATCGTCGAGGGCCAGGTGCATGGCGGCATCGTGCAGGGCGTCGGCCAGGCGCTGCTCGAGAACGCCGTCTACGACAAGGAGACGGGCCAGCTGATCAGCGGCTCGTACATGGACTACACCATGCCGCGCGCCGACGACGTGCCGTCGTTCAAGCTCGGCAACAAGGTCACGCCCTGCCCGCACAATCCGCTGGGCGTGAAGGGATGCGGCGAGGCCGGTGCGATCGCCGCACCTGCCGCCGTGATGAATGCCGTCCATGACGCGCTGGCGCCGCTCGGTGTCAGCCACGTGCCGATGCCCGCCACGTCGCTCAATGTGTGGCAGGCGATCAACGGCGCGTCGAAGTAAGGGGAGGATCAGAGATGTACGATTTCCATTATCATCGTCCGAAGACGCTGGCCGACGCGGTTGGCCTGCTCAAGGGCAAGGATGAAGCGCGCCCGATGTCGGGCGGCATGACGCTGATCCCGACTCTGAAGCAGCGGCTCGCCAAGCCAAGCGACGTGGTCGATCTCAGCGGCATCAAGGACCTGGCCGGCATCAAGGTCGAAGGCAACAACGTCGTGGTCGGCGGCATGACCCGCCACGCCGACGTCGCGAGCTCGGCCGACGTCAAGGGCGCGATCCCGGCATTGGCCTATCTCGCGGGCCATATCGGCGATCCGCAGGTGCGCAACCGTGGCACGATCGGCGGCTCGATCGCCAATAACGATCCGGCGGCCGACTATCCGGCGGCGGTGGTCGGGCTGAATGCGACCGTCACCACCAACACCGGCAAGCACACCGCCGACAATTTCTTCAAGGGCTTGTTCGAGACGGCGTTGAGCGACGGCGAGCTCGTGACCTCGGTGAGCTTCCCCAAGGCCGAGAAGGCCGCCTACATGAAGTTCCCCAACCCGGCCTCGCGCTACGCCATGGTCGGCGTGTTCGTGGCCAAGACGGCGGGCGGCGTGCGCGTCGCTGTCACCGGCGCGGGTCCCTGCGTGTTCCGCGTCAAGGCGATGGAGGATGCGCTCGCCAAGAACTTCTCCTCGGAAGCCATCAAGGACATCAAGATCCCGGCGGATGGGCTGAACAGCGACATCCACGCCAGCGCGGAGTATCGCGCCCATCTGGTGAACGTCATGGCTCGCCGGGCGGTCGACGCGGCCAATAAGTAGCTGCCGGCTCAAGGAACGATTAACGTCAGGGGGCGCCCATCGGGCGCCCCTTTTCGTTTGTAGAGAGCACGACATGAAGGC
>DATGZZ010000513.1:0-11444 GCA_035296945.1 Reyranella sp. | reverse complement strand
ATTTGCACCCGGCCGGCCAACGCGATGTCGACGCCGCGCAGCAGCGCGATGTCGGGCGACAGGTCGGCCAGCATCGACGGTTTGAAGCCGTCGACGGTGGCGGACAGCGAGACGCGGCTGCGGTCGCGCGTGTAGACGCCGGACAGCGAGACATCGACCCAGTTGCCGGCATCGCCGGTCAACTTCGCCGAGGCCGCGATGTTGACGCCCTCGGCGTCGCGCTTGAGGCGGGCCCGCGCCGACGGGGCGGTCCAGGTGAGCCCGGTCTTGACGTCGCGGATCGTGACCTTGGCGCGCTCGATCAGGATCATGTCGAGCTGGCCGATCAGCGAATTGTAGTTGGGTTCGGCCATGAGCTGCTCGATCAGCAGCACCAGCCCCTCGCCCTGGGTATTCGCGTCGGCGCTGGTGAAGACGCGGCGCAGCATGCCGCCTTCGCGGGTGATGTCGGCTTCTATGGTCGGGGCCTCGATCGTGAGCGAGGTCGGCAGGAACATGCCCTGCAGAACGCTGCGGGCATCGAAGGTGAGCGACGCCGTGGGCACGGTGGCGATGACCTGATGCTCGCTGTTGATGAAACGCAGCCCGTTGAACACCAGACGCATGGGCTGGCTGATGCCGCCCCATTCGAGCGAAATGCGATCGATCTCGGGCTTGATGTCGTTGCCCGGCACATCGGCCGCCTGGGCGATGCGGTCTTTCAGGAAGTCGAGGTCGACGGGACCCGCCATCAGGCGAAGGGCGGCCACCAGGACGAGCGCAGCGATGGCGAAGACGACGCCGCCCACCACCCGCATGCACACCCGGTACGTTCGTCTGACCAAAGGCTAGTACTTCCCGCTTCTTGACGATGACGACACGCCTGGGCGAGCGTGTCGCCAGCTTCGAAACAACTTAACCGACCCGCGCCCCGCATGTCTTGGCTTTCCACCGACCGCCTGCCGCGACCGCACGACACGGAGCGTCGCGACGTGGCATGGACGCGATGGAACGAGATGACAGCGCGGCCCGACGATCCCGCTCAGGTGGCTCTGCTCGATGCTCTGTTCGGCAACAGCCCGTATCTGACCGAAACAGCCATACGAAACCCGACTTTTATGACCGATCTGTGGCGTCGCGGCCCCGATGCCGTGCGCGCCGACCTCGCAGCCGAGCTCGCCGTCGTGCGATCCACCGCACGCGACGGCGCCCCACCGGCTGCCGTGGCAACCGCGCTCCGGCAGCTCAAGCGCCGGGTGGCGCTCGCTGTCGCCGTCGCCGACATCGCCCAAGCATGGTCGCTCGAGCAGGTGACCGGCGCGCTCAGTGCCTTTGCCTCGGGCTGCCTGGACGCGCTGACCGCGTCGATCCTCCTGCAGCTCGCCCGCGACGGCCAGCTCGCCATCGGCACGGATCCCGAGGCCGCCGCCCTCACCGTGCTCGGCATGGGCAAGCTCGGCGCCGGCGAGCTCAACTACTCGAGCGACATCGACCTGATCCTGCTCTACGACCGCGACGCCGCAGCACTTGCCGGCAACGACCAGCTGTCGCGGCATTTCGTGCGGGCCGCCCGCATGCTGGTCCAGCTCATGTCGGAGACCTCGGCCGACGGCTACATCTTCCGTACCGACCTCAGGCTGCGCCCCGACCCCGGCTCGACTCCGCTTGCCATGTCGGTGCAGGCAGCCGAGCTCTACTACGAGAGCGTCGGCCAGAACTGGGAGCGCGCCGCCATGATCAAGGCGCACCCGGTGGCCGGCAACCGCGCCGTCGGCGAGACCTTCCTCGGCTACCTCACGCCCTATATCTGGCGCAAGCACCTCGACTTCGCGGCCATCCACGACATCCATTCGATCAAGCGCCAGATCGACGCCCATCGCGGCGGCAGCGCCGTCAAGGTGCTGGGCCACAACGTCAAGCTGGGCCGCGGCGGCATCCGCGAGATCGAGTTCTTCGCCCAGACCCAGCAACTGATCTTCGGCGGACGCAATCCCGCGCTGCGCGGACGCGCGACCTGCGAGACCCTGCGCGCGCTCGCCGCCGCAGGCCACGTCGCGCCCAGCGACGCCGACGAGCTGATCGAGGCCTACGGCTTCCTGCGCAAGGTCGAGCACCGCCTGCAGATGGTCGATGACCGCCAGACCCACAGCCTGCCCAACGACGAGGCCGGCGTGGCGGCCATCGCCACCTTCCTGGGCTATCCCGATTCGCCGTCCTTCCAGAAGGACCTGCTCGACCGCCTGCACTGCGTCGAGAGCCACTACGCCCACCTGTTCGAGGAGGCGCCGAGCCTTGCCGGCCCGGGCGGCAACCTGGTGTTCACCGGCACCGACGACGATCCGGGCACCTTGGCGACCTTGCAGACGCTGGGCTTTCGAGATCCCTCGGCGGCGGCGGGCATCGTGCGGCGCTGGCACCACGGCCGCTACCGCTCGACCGCCACCGCCCGCGCCCGCGAGCTTCTGACCGAGCTGATGCCCGGCCTCTTGAAGGCGCTGGGCTCGACCGCCGCGCCCGACCAGGCGCTGCTGAACTTTGATCTCTTCCTCGGCAACCTGCCGGCCGGCATCCAGCTCTTCTCGCTGTTCAAGTCCAACCCCGCGCTGCTCGAGCTGGTGGCCGCGATCATGGGCAGCGCGCCCGGGCTTGCCGCCCATCTGGCGCGCCGCACCCTCCTGCTCGATTCGGTGCTGTCGCCCGCCTTCTACCTGCCGCTGCCGCCGGTCGAGGAGATGCGCGCCGATCTCGCCCACCAGCTGGCGAGCGTCGAGCACGAGCAGGACATCCTCGACCTGGCGCGACGCTGGGCCAACGACCGGCGCTTCCAGGTGGGCGTGCAGCAGCTCAAGGCGATCGTGCGCCCCGCGCAGGCGGGCCCCGCCTATTCCGACATCGCCGCCGCCACCATCTCGGCGCTTTGCGACCGCGTCGAGCAGAGCTTCGCCGAACAACACGGCGGCTTTCGCGGCCAGCGGCTCGCCGTGCTCGGCATGGGCAAGCTCGGCAGCCGCGAGATGTCGGCCACCTCCGACCTCGACCTGATCTTCGTCTATGACATCCCGCCCGATCTCGAGGCCTCGGACGGCCGCCAGCCCTTGGCGCCGATCCAGTACTACACGCGGCTCAGCGCCAAGATCGTGACGGCGCTGACTGCCCACACCAACGAAGGCGCCTTGTACGAGGTCGACATGCGCCTGCGCCCCTCCGGCCGCGCCGGCCCGCTCGCCAATTCGCTGGAAGGGTTCGAGAGCTACCATGCGCAATCGGCGTGGACGTGGGAGCACATGGCGCTCACGCGCGCGCGCGTGATCCACGGGCCGGCCGGCCTGGTCGAGCGCCTGGCCGACATCGTCAAGAGCACGCTCTGCCGGCCGCGCGATCCGCTGGCGCTGGTGCGCGACGTCGCCGACATGCGCGACCGCATCGCCCGCCATGCGCCGCCGAAAAGCCCGTGGGACTTCAAGCACCTGCCGGGCGGCCTGTTCGACATCGACTTCGTGGCGCAGTACCTGGCGCTGCGCCACGCCGCCCGGCGACCCGACCTGCTCGATCCGCATCCCGCCGAGATGCTGCGCCGCGCCGCCGACGCCGGCGTCATCGACCGCACCGACGCCGAGCGCCTGCGCGCCGCGCGCACGCTCCTGTCCGACGTGCAGGGCCTGCTGCGGCTCACCTTGAACGGCGACGAGGCGGCGTTCGCCGAGGCGAGCGCCCCCGAAGGCCAGTGCCGTCTCATCGCCGTCACCGAAGATGCCGACGATCTCGCCGAGTTGCAGGCGCGCATCGCGGCTGAAACCGCCGCGGCGCGTGCTATATACCGCCGCATCGTCGAGCAGCCGGCGCGCGATGCCGGCTGGCAGCCCCGCACGGACGACAGAAGGAGCGACGCATGAGTGTCGAGGAAGGCAAGAAGGCGCCGGATTTCACCGCGGCAACCGACGGCGGCAAGAAGCTGAAGCTGTCGGAGCTGCGGGGCAAGCCGGTGGTGCTCTACTTCTATCCCAAGGACGACACGACCGGCTGCACCGCCCAGGCCTGCGGCTTTCGCGACTCCCTGCCCGACTTCGGCAAGCTCAAGACGCAGGTGATCGGCGTCAGCAAGGACAGCGTCGACAAGCACGACAAGTTCAAGAAGAAGTACGGCCTCAACTTCCCGCTGGTCTCCGACGAGGACGGCAAGATCTGCGAGAAGTACGGCACCTGGGTCGAGAAGAGCCTGTATGGCCGCAAGTACATGGGCATCGAGCGCGCCACCTTCCTGATCGACAAGACCGGCACGGTGGCCAGGGTCTGGCACAAGGTGAAGGTGCCGGGCCATGTCGACGAGGTGCTGAAGGCGTTGAAGGCGCTGTAACTGCAACTGCAGGGGGCATGGCAAATGGCAAGCGTACTGATCTCCGGCGCGGGCCCGGTCGGCTTGACCATGGCGAACGAGCTCGCGCGCTACGGCATCTCCGTGCGCATCGTCGACAAGGCCGCGGCGCGGACCGACAAATCCAAGGCGCTGGTGCTGTGGCCGCGCACGCTCGAGCTCCTCCGTAATGGCGGCTACGTCGAGCCGTTCCTCAAGGCCGGCAATGTCGCGCACGGCGCGCAGCTGTCGGACGGCAAGAACATCGTGGCGCGCGTCAAGATGGATGGCATCGACACGGACTACCCCTACGCCCTCATGATCGCCCAGAGCGAGACCGAGCGCGTGCTCGAGGAAACCCTCGCCAGCCGCGGCGTCACGGTCGAGCGCAGCGTGTCGATGGAAAGCTTCTCCGAAAAGAGCAGCGGAGGACTCGAGGCGCTGCTGCGCAAGGCCGACGGCACGAGCGAGACCGTTCAGGCCGACTGGTTGCTGGGCTGCGACGGCGCCCATTCGACGACGCGCCATGCCCTGGGTTTCACCTTCGAGGGCTCGACCCAGGACAGCGACTGGTACCTGGCCGATATCCACGTCAAGGGCCTCGAACCGACGGACCTCCTGCACATCTTCTGGCACCGCGACGGCATCCTGGCTTTCTTTCCGATCACGCCGGGCCGTTGGCGCGTCATCGCCGATCTCGGTCCGGCGACCGGCAGCGCCCATCACGCCGATCCGACGCTGGAGGAGATCCAGGCCATGGTCGCCCATCGCGGCAATCCGGGAATCACGCTCAGCGACCCGGTGTGGCTGGCCGCCTTCCGCATCAACGAGCGCAAGGTCAAGGACTACGGCCGTGGCCGCGTGTTCCTCGCCGGCGACGCCGCGCACATCCACAGTCCGGCGGGCGGCCAGGGCATGAACACCGGCATGCAGGACGCCTTCAACCTCGCCTGGAAGCTGAACCTGGTGATCAAGGGCATCGCCAAGCCATCCCTGCTCGACAGCTACTCGACCGAGCGCAGCGCCGTCGGCGAGATGGTGCTGCGCAACGCCAGCCGCATGACCGAGGCGGCGATCGCGCGCAATCCGGTGATCCAGGGCCTGCGCAACACCATGGTGAAGTTCGCGCTGAGCTTCCCGCAGATCGGCCATGTCATGGCCGACACGCTGTCGGAGTTGAACATCGCCTATCCCGAGAGCCCGCTCAGCGTCACCGGCGCGGTGCACGCGCCTGGCATCAAGCCCGGCACGCGCTGGCCGGAGCTGCTGCCCGCCGACACCAGCACGTCGCGCTTCACCGCCATCGGCTCGACCCACGTCGCGGCCGATATCGCCGCGAAGTTCCCCGAGCTTGTGCAGGCGGGCCCATCGTCCAAGAGAGCCGACGCGCTCGACCTCATCCTGGTCCGCCCCGATGGCTATGTCGGCTTTGCCGGATCGGCAGCCGATCGCGCTGGGGCGGAGGCGTACCTTCGGACGATCGCGGCGTAGGCGGCGGTCCATCATCGTCGCGCCGGAAGCTGAACTTGTCGCGAATGTGCCGGTTGAAGAATTCGCCCTTCGAGAAGGCTGCTTTCATCGCCGCATAGGCCTCGGCCGGTACCTCGCTGTAGGTGTAGCGGCGCCGCGACTGGAAGACGACGTTGAGCTCGCGCCTTGCCGAGTCGTAGTGGTAGGACCGTATGACTGAAGACGGCATGGAGCGGTAACGCACGAGGCCCGGCGGGCGCTGCCGAAGGCGTCCGGGCGCGACAGATGCGAGTCCAGAATCGTGTTCTCATGGGATCTCAAATTCTTGTCTAAGTCGTTGAGGTAGTTAGATTATCGTTCAGTTACAGCGTTGAAGTCATGTCGCCTAAAACGCGACATGCGCGACATTTACTGTTCTTCCTCAAAGTGCGTTTACCACCGTCAAATAACTGAGGTTATTATCTGTCAGCGCGGTCGATCTGTCCAGTTCTTTGCCGGGAGCGCCACTTCAGTGAGGCGTCATGCTTCCGGACCGCCGGCTCCGGCCGGCCTCATGAGCAAGGGCCGGCGAGACGCCGACGGTCCGGAAGAGCATGAGAAGACGCTAGCGGCGGCGGGCCTTGTCGATCCTGATCGTCACCATCGCCGTCAATGCCGTCATCCTCTATCCGGTGCAGACGGCGGCCAACCTGCTGGCCTACGAGGCGGGCTACTTCCCGAGCGCCGATGTGCGGCGGCTCGGGCTCGGCATGCTGGTGCTGACCATCGCCGTCGCCCTGCTGGTGCTACCCTACTGGTCGTTGCTCGGCCTGCCGCTGGTGCTGGGTGAGGCCATGGTGTGTCTTGGCTAACTGAGCAACCCGACGACCTCACCCTGAGGAGCGCCCGCACGGCACGTCTCGAAGGGTCGGCAACAACGAGACTGGAGCCCACCCTTCGAGACGGGCGCTTCGCGCCCTCCTCAGGGTGAGGTGGCGTTGGGGTCTTCCAGCAAAGACTATCAAACCTTGATGTCGGCCTTCTTGATGATCTCGCCGAATGACGCCCGTTCGCGTTCGATGGTGGCGCCGAAGGCCGCAGGATCCTGGAAACTCGCGTAGTTGCCGCTGGTCACCAGCTTCTCGTTCAGCGCCGGGTCGTTGACCGCCTCGCCGATCGCCGTGGCGAGCTTGCCGATGGCCACCTGTGGTGTGCCCTTGGCGGCCAGGATGCCGTACCAGGCATCACCGCCGATCTTGCCCAGCCCCTGCTCCTTCAGCGTCGGGATGTCGGGCTTTCCGGGCCAGCGCTTCTCGCCCAGGATGGCGAAGCACTTCAGCCGGCCGGCCGCGATGTGCGGCAGCGTCGTCGGATCGAACTGAACCTGGATCTGACCGGACAGCAGGTCCTGCGTCGCCGGCGCACTGCCTTTGTAGGGCACATGGACCATCTTCACGCCGGCCTCGATGTTGAACATCTCGCCGTAGAGCTGGGTGATGGTGGCGAGGCCGGCCGAGCCGAAGTTGATCTTGCCGGGATTGGCCTTGGCGTAGGCGATGAACTCCTGGAGGTTGTTGGCCGGCACCTGCGGGTTGATGCCCATGCCGATCCACGAGGTGGCTGTGCGCGCGACGGGAACGAAGTCCTTGCCCGGATCGTACGGCAGCGGCTGTAGATGCTGGGTGATGCAGACCATCGCCGTGGTCGTGGTCAGGAAGGTGTAGCCGTCGGGGGCTGAATTCTTGACGTGCTCCGCGCCGATCGCGCCGCTGGCGCCGGCCTTGTTGTCGAACAACACGCTCTGCCCCAACACCGCACCGGCACGCTCGAGCACCAGACGCGTCGTGATGTCGGACGGCCCACCCGGCGGATAGGGCACGACGATGCGGATCTGCCTGTTCGGCCAGTCACTTTGCGCCGACGCAATTGCCGGGGCCGCTACGAGGCCCCCGATGAAACTCCTTCTACGCATCTTGATTTCCTCCCGATCATTCTTCGTTCAGCCCTTCTTCGGGGCCCAGCCGTAGATCTTGCTGAGACTGCCACCCATCAGCGTGGCGCGGTCGCTGTCGGACAGCCAGTCCTTGGCGCGGAACGCATCGACGCCCTGCTTGAAGGTCAACAGGTTCACCGCGCGCGTCCAGTCGGTGCCCCACATGCAGCGATCGAGGCTGAACGTGTTGAGAATCTGATCGACCGGCTTGCGGATGTCCTTGTAGGGGAACGGCTCGTGGCTGAGCGTGCAGGCGCCGCTGATCTTGACCACGATGTTCTTGTGCGGCGCCAGTGCCAGCAGCTTGGGCAGCTCGACCCACGGCTCCTTGGGCGCCGGCGGCTTCATGGGCTGCTCGAGCCCGAGATGGTCGATCACCAGCGTCGTGTCGGGATGGCGCTTGGCGAGCTCGGCGACCTGCTCCAGCCGGCCGCGCGCCATCAGGTTGACCGGCAGATCGCACTTGCCCGCCGTCGCCAGCACCTCGTTGATGCCGGGATGCGCCGGGTCGGTCGAGACCTCGGGCGTGAACATGATGCGCACGGCGACTGTGCCGTCCATTTTCGCCCATTCCTCGATCGTCTCGCCGACCTTGGGATCGTTGGAATCGACCGGCTTGATCAGGGCGAACCGGTTGGGGAACTGCTTGTGCACGGAGACCGCGTAGCTCGCGTCCCACTTGTACATCGTATAGACCGAGATCAGCAGCGCGCCGCCAACGCCGACCTCGTCCATCGCCTTGATCATGTCAGGGCCCGTCACCTCGGGCGGTCCGGCGAGCACCGCGTGCCACGGCCGGCCGGGATGGTTGCGCTCGTAGCAATGGACCTGGACGTCGATCGTCGGCATGACCCGCCTCCTGCGAAAACCGCAGCGAGGCTAGGGTTCGGCGTCCCGCCATTCAAGCGTGGGCGCGCCGGCCGGTTCGTCGGGAGGAATATCAGCCCCAGCTGTCGGCGCTGATGTTCCTGTACCAGCCGCGGGCGTAGGCCGCTTCGAGCTTGCGCTCGCCGAGATCGGTCGGCGTGCGCACGCTCAAGCCCCCGGCGTTGGGCGTCGTGGTGATGCCCTTGTCCTTGGTGACCTGGTAGACGTCGGTGACGGAGATGCCGTAGTCGGGCGTGACCAGGCTGTAGCAGATGTTGTTCAGCGCCGGCGCCGGCACGGGCTTGCCGGCGAGGCTGGCCAGGATAGCGGCCGCGGCTACCTTGCCCTGCGCGTTGGCCGACGAACCCGACTTGGGCATCGCGCCCGCGATCGAGGCGTCGCCGATGACATGGACGTTCGCCGCCTTGGTCGACGCGAAAGTCATGGGATCGACGGGGCACCAGCCATTGTCAGCCGTGAGGCCCGCGGATTGGGCGATCGCCCCGGCGCGCTGCGGCGGGATGACATTGACCACGTCGCCCTTCTGATTGCCGAAGCCGCACTTCACGGTCATCGTCGCGGGATCGACGCTCTCGACCTTGCCGCCGTCCTTGCCGGCGACCCAGGCGATCATGCCCGGGAACTCCGATTCCCATGCCGCCTGGAACAGGCCCTGCTTGGAGAAGTTGTCCTTGGCATCGAACACCAGGATCTTCGACTTGGGCTTCTTCGCCTTGAAGTAACTCGCCACCAGGCTGACGCGCTCGTACGGGCCCGGCGGGCAGCGGAACGGGTTGGCCGGCGGCGCCACGATGAAGGTGCCACCGTCGGGCATGGCCTCGAGCTGCTGGCGCAGCCGCGTCGTCTGGGCGCCGGCTTTCCAGGCATGCGGCATCTGGGCGGCGGCCGCTTCGCTGTAGCCGGCGACGCCCGCAAAGTTGAGATCGATGCCGGGCGACACGACCAGCCGGTCGTAGGCGAGCCGGCTGCCGTCGGCCAGGCGCACCGACCGCGCCTGCAGGTCGATCGCACTCGCCTCGCCGCGCACGACCTTGATGCCGGCCGCCTTCAGCCCGTCCAGGCTGCGCGTGATGCCCTGCAGCGTCTCGTAGCCGCCCAGCACGGCATTGGAGAACGGACAGGTGACGATGGCGGCCTCGCGCTCGACCAGCGTCACGTCGACGGTGGGATCGAGGCGCTTGAGATAGCGCGCCGCCGTGGCGCCGCCGAAACCCGCGCCGATCACCACGACGGCGCCGGCCGCCGCGCGCGCCAGCCTTGGGGCAACGAGCGTCGCGGCAACCGATCCGACGATGAAGGCGCGGCGTGTGGCGGTCATGGTTTCCTCACTTCAATCCGGCGAGATAGTCGGCAATCGACGCGATCTGCTCGTCGCTATAGCTCTTGGCGACGCGGTTCATGATCGTGGCCGGCCGCCGATCGGTCTTGAACTCGACCATCTGGCGCACGACGAGCTCCTTCTGCCCGCGCATCAGCGCCGGCACGCCCTCGGCGCTGCGGCCCTCGGGCCCGTGGCAGACGTAGCAGGTCTGAACCATGGCCTGGCCCGACGGCCCATCCTGCGCCACGGCTGTCCCAGCGGCGAGAAGCGCCGCGCCGAACGCAGCAAGCGCCCTCATCGCCGCACCCCCGCCGCGGCGATCGCGGGCCACTCCTCGATCAGCACCCGCGCCACCACCACGGTGCCGCCGTCTTTCTTCGGTTTGAAGATCGTGGCTTCGC
This sequence comes from Reyranella sp., assembly GCA_035296945.1. Taxonomy (GTDB): domain Bacteria; phylum Pseudomonadota; class Alphaproteobacteria; order Reyranellales; family Reyranellaceae; genus Reyranella. Next base: position 1,062 of record DATGZZ010000513.1, on the reverse strand, counting down.
CTTCGCGGACCTCGAACCAATCCTTGCCGAAGGTCTCCACGATGTTGGGCTTGTGGGTGACCACGATCACCGTGGTGCCGCCTGCCGGCGGCGTCTCGACCAGCTTCTTGAGCGCCGCCGCACGCCGCGCGTTCTCGTTCGGCGAGACGACCATGCCGATCTCCGTGAAGTCGCTCGACTTCTCGGCGTCGGCCAGGCCCGCCAGCAAGGCCGTCTCGAAGGCACGATTGAAGCGGCTGGTGTAAGTCTTGCCCACCGGCACGCCGAGAGTCTTGAGCGCGGCGCCGAAGGCCTTGGCGGCGTCGCGGCCCTTGTCGTTCAGCTGCCGCTGCGCGGCCGGCCCCTCGGGGTTCAGCGGCGCGAGATCGGCCTGGTTGGCATGCGTCGCACCGTGGCGGATGACGATGACATGCCCGCCACGCTGCAGCTCGGTCGCAAGCGCGGCAAGTTCGGGCTTCGGCGTCTGCGCCGCGGCGCTGACCGCAATACCTAGAAGCAGCGATGTGGCGAGCAGAATTCTCCTCCCCAGCGAAGCTGGGGAGGTGGCGTCGTCATACGACGCCCGAGGGGTCATGGTGCGCGCGCACGACGTTGGGGCCTTGACCCCTCCGCCCGCTGCGCGGGCACCTCCCCTTCGCGGGTTCCGCGAAGAGGAGGAAGGCAGGAGCTGCGTCCTCATCGTCGTCATTGCGGCTGCGGCACGATGCGGAGGTAGGGCTTCGGTGCGCGCCAGCCGTTCGGGTATTTCTTGCGCGCGTCCTCGTCGGACACGGTGCCGGCGATGATGACGTCTTCGCCCTGCCGCCAGTTGGCCGGCGTCGCCACCTGGTGCTTGGCCGTGAGCTGCAGCGAATCGATGATCCGCAGCACCTCGTCGAAGTTGCGGCCCGTCGACATGGGATAGACCATGATCAGCTTGATCTGCTTGTCCGGGCCGATGACGAAGACGTTGCGCACCGTCTGGAAGTCCGACAGCGGCCGGCCGGCCGAGCCGCCCGGCATCTCGGCCGGCAGCATGCCGTAGAGCTTGGCGACCTTGAGCTCGGTGTCGCTGATCAGCGG
>DATGZZ010000512.1:0-3762 GCA_035296945.1 Reyranella sp. | reverse complement strand
CGCGGTCGAAGCGCTGCGCACAGGACGGGTAGTAGGCGACGGCGGCCTTGAGGCCGAGCGCGGCCAGATCGAAGCTCTTCTGCACCGCCCGCACGGCCGTCCATCCGCCATGGCTATGGCCGATCAGGCCGATATCAGCCTTGCGCACGAACGGCTGCGCATTGAGGAAGTCGATCGCGCCGGCGACATCGGCCACGCGCATGCTGCCGTTGACGACATTGCCGCGGCCACACACCGACTTCTCGCCGCGCGGCCCGAAGGAATCGGGCGCGACCACGACATAGCCCCAGCTCGCCAGAAGCTTGCCCCAGACCTCGGTGTGCGGGCCGACGCCGGCGCAGTTATGGGCCAGCACGATCGCGGCGAACGGGCCGGCGCCGGAGGGCTTGTACATCCAGCCGGAAATCTCCGGGCCGGCGGCACTGGCGCCGACGGCAACGCTGGGGAACCGCACGGTCTGGGCGGAGGCGCTGCCGGCGAGCAGCAGCGCGAAGGCAATCGCGATCAGCCGGGTCATGCTTCATAGTAGCCAGAAATCCGGAGAAACGCCCACCATGATCAAGACGATCGGCCTGTTGACGCGCAAGGACGGCTGGAGCCACGAGCAGTTCATGAAGCACTGGATCGAGATCCATGCGCCGCTGGCCCATGCCGTGCCCGGCCTGCGCCGCTACGTACAGAACCACATCACGGGCGAGCGCACGCGCGCCGACATTCCGGCCACCGCGGTCGAGATCGACGGCATCGCCGAGCTGTGGTTCGACAATCAGGCGGCGCTGGACACCGCCGCCCGTTCTCCCGAGATGAAGGCGCTGCACGACGATGGCGCCAAGTTCATCGGCCGCATCAGGAGCTATGTGGTCGACGAGAAGACGGTGATCGGCTGATCCCGCCCTGCTGTCATCCCGAGCGCAGCGAGGGACCTTTCCTGTTCCCTAAAGGCCCCTCGCTTCGCTCGGGGTGACAATCACTCCGGCTCGATGCCGGCGGCCTTCGCCGTGTCGCGCCAGACGACCAGCTCTTCCTTGATGCGCTGTGCGAAGGCATCCGGCGGCTCGCCGCCAGGCTCGCTGGCGAGGTCGCGGATCTTAGCCAGGGTCTCGGGCTCGGCCAGCACGGCCGCGACGTCGACCTGGATGCGCTTGGCAAGCTCCGGCGGCATGTTGCCGGGGCCGAGCAAGGCGAACCAGGCCGGCCGGTCGACACCCTGCACGCCGGCCTCGGCCATGGTCGGCACGTCGGGCAGCACCTCCAGCCGCTTGTCGCTGGTCACCGCCAGCATGCGCAGGGTGCCGCTGCGATGATGCGACATCGCCGTCAGCGGGCTGGTGAAGCCCACCGGGATATGGCCCCCCACCAGTTCCTGCATCATCGGCGCGGCGCCCTTGTAGGCGACGTTCTCGATCTTGAGCCCGCTCTTGACCCGGAACAGCTCGCCCACCATGCGCGTCGTGTTCTCGGTGCTGCCGAACTGGTACTTGCCCGGGTTGGCGCGTGCGGCGGCGAGGAACTTCTCCATGCTGTCGAAGCCGCCCTTGGGCGACCCGACCAGGGTCAGCGCGCCCTTTATCAGGACGGTAATCGGCGTGAAGTCGCGCTCGGTGTCGTAGGGCAGCTGCTTGGTGGTGTAGGGATTGATGGTGTGCGCACTGGTCATCACCAGCAGCGTGTAGCCATCGGGTGCGGCCTTGGCGACGATGTCGCTGCCCAAAATGCCGCTGGCGCCGCCCTTGTTGTCGATGACGACCGTCTGCTTCCAGCGCTCGGCGAGCCTCGGCATGATCAGCCGGGCCACGAGGTCGGTGCCGCCGCCGGCCGGATAGGGCACCACGACCCGCACCTGCTTGTTCGGATAGGCCTGTCCGCGCGCCAGGCCCGGCGCCAGGCCCAAGCCTGCCGCCGCCGCGACGAAGCCGCGCCGATTCAATCCCGCCATCGTTCCTCCCGAGTTTCTTGCGGCGAGAAGCTAGCAGCGCGGCCGCGCCTGCTCAATTCAGTCCAAGGGTACCGAACCAGCGCCGCGACCAAGCGGCTGAGCAGGGCTTCCTCGTTTGCATCGCTCATGGCTCTGTTTGGCGGCAAAGGAACTGGAAAAGCTTGCCTCGGCGTCACACCATGACGGAAATCCGGAGGAGTCAAAATGTTCGACCTGGTCATCAAGGACGCCGAAATCCACGACGGGGCCGGCAGCGCGCCCGTGCACGGCGACCTCGGGGTGACCGCCGGCAGGATTGCCGCCATCGGCGGCAAGCTCGGCACAGCCAAGGAGACGGTGAAGGCCGACGGCCTGGCGCTGGCGCCGGGCATCATCGACGGCCACACCCACTACGATGCCCAAATCACCTGGGATCCCTTCGTCGATCCCTCGCCCGCGCTCGGCGTCACCACGGCCGTGCTGGGCAATTGCGGCTTCACCATCGCGCCCTGCAAGGCGGCCGATCGCGACCTCACCATGCGCCATCTCACCCATGTCGAGGGCATGTCGCTCGACGCGCTGCGCGCCGGTATCCGCTGGGAGTTCGAGAGCTTCCCGCAGTATCTCGACATGCTGCAGCGTCATGGCGTCGGCCCCAACGTCGCCTGCTTTGCCGGCCATTCGGCCATCCGCACCTTCGTCATGGGCGAGGAGGCGACGGAACGCACGGCAAGCGACGACGAAATTGCAGCGATGGCAAACCTCGTGCGCGAGGCGATGGCGGGCGGCGCCGTGGGCTTTGCCACCTCGACCGCCGAGGCGCACAACGGTGAAGGCGGCACGCCCATGCCATCGCGGCTGGCCGACGACCGCGAGTTGCGTACGCTCGTCCGCACGATGGGCGAGAGCGGACACGGGGTCTACATGCTGACCAAGGGCAGCAAAACCTCGATCTCCTATCTCGAGGAGCTGGCGGTCGAGGCCAGGCGCCCGGTGGTGATCGCCGCCCTCTTCCATTCCAACACCAATCCGACGGCGGCCTTCACCACGCTCGACCAGGTGAACGCTGCGCGCTCACGCGGGCGCGAGCTCGTGGCCCAGACCTCGTGCTGCCCGCTCAGCATGGATTTCACCTTCAAGAGCCCCTACCTGTTCGAGAGCATGCAGGCGTGGAAGCCGGCGATGGCCGCCCACGATCCCGAGGCGCTGAAGGCCGTCTATCGCGATGCGTCGTGGCGTGATGCGGTGCGCAGGGAGCTCCAAGCCGCGCGTGGCCGGCTGGTGTTCAACGGCGAGTGGGACAAGCTCTTCGTGGTCGAGACGGCGAAGGCGGAAAATCGCACTCTGGAAGGAGCAACGCTGGCGGAGCTCGCCAGGAAAGCCAACAAGGATCCGCTCGACTGCATCCTCGACTTCGCCCTGTCGGAGAACCTCGACACCATGTTCGTGGCCCAGCTCCTGCACAACGACGAGAAGGCGGTCGGCCGCATCCTCGCCGATCCCAATACCCACATATCCCTGTCGGATGCCGGCGCGCATCTCACCTTCTTCTGTGACGCGGGCTTCGGCCTGCACCTGATGGGCCATTGGAGCCGCGATCTCGGCGTGCTCGACCTGCCGCAGGCCGTGCACCGGCTGACCGGGCAGCCGGCGAAGCTGTTCGGCCTGCAGGGCCGCGGCCTGCTGCGCGACGGCTATGCCGCCGACCTGATGCTGTTCGATCCGAAAACCGTGGCGCGCGGGCCCAAGAAGCGCGCCCACGATCTGCCGGCGGGCGCGGCCCGGCTCACGACCTCGGCGGTCGGCCTGCATGGCGTGTGGATCAATGGCGCTCGGGTCACCGACGA
>DATGZZ010000511.1:0-9032 GCA_035296945.1 Reyranella sp. | reverse complement strand
GTCAGGTTGGCAAAGCGCACCTGGCCCAGCGCGCCCTCGGCGATCAGCTCGCGGACCCGCGCCCATTGGCGGGAGACGCGCAGCTGGAGGACGATGCCGCAATGGCGGCCCGATCGCTCGGCGGCCGCGACCAGGCGCTCGCTGTCGGCGAGCGTGGTCGCCATCGGCTTTTCCAGCAGCACGTGTTTGCCGGCCTCGAGCGCCTTGATGGCCATGTCGGCATGCAGGTGATTGGGCCCGACGATGTCGACGAGATCGACGTTCGAATCGGCGAGCAGTGCATCGAACGTGCGATGGACCGGCACGCCGGGCAGGTCGTGCGCCGCCTGCTCGGCCGAGGCGTCGTCGCCCGCGACCACACCGCTGAGCGAAAGCCCCTCGACGCGCCCGATCGCGCTCGCGTGCACGCGACCCCAGCCGCCATATCCCACCAAACCGATGCGCATCCGCTTTCCCGCCGACCAACCAGCGGTCAGTATGTTACCGTTTTGCCCAAGGGGGAACGAAGACGTGGCGGGCCTCAGCCTTCGCAGCGTGAAAAAGTCGTTCGGCGAGGTCGAGGTCGTGCATGGCGTCGACCTGGAGATCGCCGACCGCGAGTTCATGGTCTTCGTCGGCCCCTCGGGCTGCGGCAAGAGCACCCTGCTGCGCATGATCGCCGGGCTGGAGGACATCACCTCCGGCGAGATCGCGATCGACGGCCGCGTCGTCAACGAGCTTGATCCCAAGGACCGGGACATCGCCATGGTGTTCCAGGACTACGCGCTCTACCCGCACATGACGGTGTTCGAGAACATGGCGTTCTCGCTGCGCTACCGCGGCATCGACCGCCAGGAGATCCGCCGCCGCGTCGACGAGGCGGCGCGCATCCTCGACATCGAACCCTACATCGCACGCATGCCGCGCCAGCTCTCGGGCGGCCAGCGCCAGCGCGTCGCCATGGGCCGCGCCATCGTGCGCGATCCCAAGGTGTTCCTGTTCGACGAGCCGCTTTCCAACCTCGATGCCAAGCTGCGCGTGCAGATGCGCACCGAGATCAAGCGCCTGCGCGAGCGCGTGGCCACGACCACGATCTACGTCACCCACGATCAGGTCGAGGCGATGACGCTCGCTGACCGGATCGTCATCCTGAACCATGGCCGCATCGAGCAGATCGGCACGCCCGAGGACGTCTACGACCGGCCGGCCTCGACCTTCGTCGCGGGCTTCATCGGCGCGCCACCGATGAATTTGCTGCCGGCGACCGCGCTGCCCGCCGCTGGCCGGCCGTCCAATGACCTGCTGCTGGGCGTGCGGCCCGAGCACCTGGTATGGCACGACGGTAGCGCGCCGCTGGTCGAAGGCACGGCGAGCGTGGTCGAGCCGCTGGGCTCCGACACGCTGGTGTCGCTCGACGTCGGTGGCACGGCCGTCATCGCCCGGCTGCCGCCGCGCGTCGTGCGCCGCAAGGGCGAGGCGGTGAGGCTCAGCGCCGATCCGGCCAATCTGCACTTCTTCGACAGATCAACGGGGCTTCGTGAGACGACTGTCACCCCGAGCGAAGCGAGGGGCCTTTAAGGCAGCAGGAAAGGTCCCTCGCTACGCTCGGGATGACAGAGGGGCTAACCAAACAACGGGAGGATGAACATGCAACGCCGGCAGCTTCTCAAATCCACCGCAGCCTTCTCCGCCGCCTCCGTGCTGGGTGCACCGGCGATCGCGCAGGCATCGAAGAAGATCACGTTCCTGACCTGGAACCTGGTGCATCTCGAGGCGCCGCTCAAAGGCTGGATCGCGGGCTTCATCAAGAGCCGGCCCGGCGTCGAGGTCGAGTGGGTCGACAAGAAGGGGCCGGAGCTGCCGGCCTACTACCAGACCCAGCTCGCCGCCAACACGCCGCCCGACGTCATCGACATCCAGGGCGCGCTCGGCCTGGAATATGCGGCCCAAGGGGCGCTGCTCGACCTGACGCCGCGGCTCGGTGCCGAGGCCGCGGTGAAGGCGCGCTACGAGCCCGCCTATCTCTCGAACTGGGTGTTCGAGGACAAGAGCTACATGGTGCCCTACTACGTCTCCAAGACGCTGCTGTTCTGGAACAAGACGCGCTTCAAGGAAGCGGGCCTCGACAAGCCGCCGGCGAGCTTCGACGAGATCCTGGCCGCGGCCGACAAGATCAAGGGGGCTGAGAAGACCGGGCTGCTGACGCTCAACTTCGACTGGCTGTACTGGCCGCTGATGCAGATGAACGGCGTCGATCTGCTGTCGCCCGACCTCAAGAAGGCGACCTTCAACACGCCCAAGGCGGCTGAGGTCATCACCAAACTCGCCGAGGCGACCAAGAGCGGCGCCATAAACCCGATCTCGTGGACCGGCCGCTGGGTCGAGCCGAACGACGCCTTCGCCACCGGCAATGTCGGCATGCTGCATGCCCATGCGCCGGCCTTCTTCTGGATCAAGGGCAAGGGGCCGTGGATCAACGGCGACACGCTGGGCGCGGCGCAGATGCCGGGCAACTGGGCGACGCCCAACAGCCATGGGCTCGGCATCTCCAAGGGCTCGAAGAACCCCGATCTCGCCTGGGATTTCGTGAAGTATCTGACCGACGTCGAGGTGGCGACGGCATTCGCCAAGATCGCGAGCGTGCTCACCGGGTCCAAGGAGGTCGACAAGACGCAGCTGGCGCGCTTCCAGAAGGACGATCCGCTGGCCTTCCAGGTGCTGAGCACCCAGCTCGAGCACACCGACAAGATGTGCGGCAACTGGCGGCTCGGCAACGACAGCCGCGTAAAAGACGGCTTCTGGCCCGAGTTCCAGAGCGCGATGCTCGGCCGCAAGGATGCCAAGACGGCGCTGGGCGACGCCGAGCGCCGCGTCAGCCGCGAGCTGCGCCGGGCGTGAGTATCTTTGCTGGGAGCGCGCCACTCCGTGGCGCATCTTTGTCGATCACACAGCATGAGCGCCACGGAGTGGCGCGCTCCCAGCCATGAGCTGGTTCCGGCGCAAGCGGACGCGGGAAGCGGCACTCGTCGTTTGCTTCCTGCTGCCGTCGCTCGCGATCTTCTTCCTCTACCGCATCCTGCCGCTGGGCTGGAACGCGTGGCTGTCGGTGCATGCCTGGTCGCCGCTCAAGGCCGCGCAGTTCATCGGCCTGGAACACTACGAGGAGATGCTTCTAGACGACGACGTGTTCTGGCAGGCGCTCGCCAACACCCTGATCTTCATCGCCTGCTCGCCGCTCGCCATCGCCGCGGCGCTCGGCATCGCGCTCCTGGTCAACAGCGACCTGCGCGGCGCCGCCGTCTACCGCACCATCGTCTTCCTGTCCTACCCGCTGATGACGGTGGCGGTCGGCATCATCTGGCGCTGGCTCTATGACGAGCGCGGCGGCTTCATCAACTACGTCCTGCGCTCGAGCAGGCTTATAGACCAGCCGGTGAAGTTCCTGCAGAGCTTCGACTGGGCGCTGCCCTGCGTAATCCTGGCCGACTTCTGGCAGGTGCTGGGCTTCTATATGATCATCCTGCTGACCGGGCTGCAGAGCATCCCGCAGCATCTCTACGAAGCGGCGCGGGTCGACGGCGTGCCCGCCAGCGCGCGCTTCTTGCGCATCACCCTGCCGCTGCTCCGGCCATCGATCTTCCTCTGCATCGTGGTCGGCATCCTCAATTCCTTCACCAGCTTCGACCTGATCTACGTCATGACCAACGGCGGCCCGGGCCATGCCACCGAGCTTTTAATCACCTACATCTACAAGGCGGGCTTCGGCCAGACGCGCTTCGACTACGCCGCGGCGCTCACCGTGGTGCAGTTCCTGCTGCTGGTGGTGCTGACGGTGATCGCCAACCGGCTGAGCGGCGGCAACGCCGGCAGCCTGGAGCGCTAGCCATGCCCCGTCCCTCGCGCCGTCCCCCGGGTTCCCCGCCGCACTGGCCGCGCCACGCGATCATGATCGTCGTGTCGTTCCTGATGCTGATCCCGTTCTACTGGGTCGTGAAGACCTCGCTGACCGGCGAGAACATCTACGCCTATCCGCCGCGCATCGTCCCGGTCGACCCGCATCTCTTCAACTATGTCGACGTCTGGTACATGATTCCGTTCGCGCGCTACCTGCTGAACAGCGTCATCGTCACGGCCATGGCCATCGCCGGCAGCCTGCTGTTCAACGTCGCGGCGGGCTATGCGCTCACCAAGCATTTCCCCGGCCGGCGCTGGGTCGTCATGCTGCTGCTGTCGTGCATGCTGATCCCGTTCCAGGCGACCATCATCCCGGCCTACCTGATCACGTCGTGGCTGGGCGTGCTCGACACCTGGCTGGGCGTCGCCCTGCCGCTGCTCTCGACCATCATCTGCATCTTCGTCTTCAAGGCGAGTTTCGAGGCGGTGCCTCCCTCGCTGATCGACGCGGCGCGGGTCGACGGCTTGAGCGAATGGCGCATCGTCACCCGCATCCTGCTGCCCTTGTCGAAGTCGGCGATTGCCACCAACGTCATCCTCACCTTCATCTGGTCATGGAACGCCTTCCTGTGGCCGTTGATCGCCATCCGGACGCCCGAGATGCAGACCCTGCCGCTGGGCCTGGCGCGCTTCCTGTCGGTGATGGAGGACACCACCGGCGCGCTCTATGCCTTCGTCGTGCTGGTGCTGATCCCGGGGCTCGCCATCTTCCTGATGGCCCAGAAGGAGTTCATCCGCGGTCTCACCTCGGGAGCGACCAAGGGATGACGTGGCGCGCCCTCACCCACCGCTTCGTCGCCGTGCCGCTGGCGCTCGTAGCCGTCGTCGTGGCGTGGAACGTCTACATCGCCTTCAACGACCACGGCGTCATCGAGGGCGAGGTGCGCGACCGGGCGGGCGCGCCGGTGGCGGGCGCCACGGTCATCTTCTTCGAGCGCAACTTCGTCTATTACGAGGAAAAGCAGCGCGCCACGACCGACGCGCAAGGCGTCTACCGCTTCACCGACATGAAGACCCATGTCGGCCAGCTCGAGGCGCGCACCGCCGATGGCCGAAAGTCGGAACGGCGCCAACTGCGCCTCTGGTTCCGCTCGCAGGACACAGAGGTGCCGCCGCTGGTTGTCGAGCCACCCCGCGCCTGACAGGCGCGTTGCCGCCGTTTCGCCCCATTTCAGCCGCGAAGCGCGCACAACCCAACGATGGGTTGCATTCAAAAAGCCCCAATGCGGTCGAAAAAACCGCCAATGGTGCATCCGATAATTTCACCAATAGCTTACGGCGCAACGCTCATCCGCGAGCTGCGTTGGCAGGCGGAGGGCTTTGAAATGCCCGACAATGCGAACCGAATCGGAGCGTGTGTCATGGATCGTTTTGCCCTCGCAGACAGTTTGCGCGCAGCGAGCGCGCGCGTGGTGGCCGGGCAGTGGGCCTTGCTGGAACAGCGTGTGCACGTCCGCGAGCTCGAGCGATGCGGTCTCGATGCATCGCTGGCGAAGGCCCTGCTGCAGATCTACGAGCAGTCGCAGGAAATGAACATTCTCGACCGCAAGCAGCTGAAGCAGACGCTGATCACGATGGCGAACGACAAGCCGTCAACCGTTCACTACGACGACCGCGATTTCTTCGAGGCCGACGACGACATCGATCTTCAGCAGGCGGCGTAGCCGTCAGGACGAGCCGCGCCGCTTCAGGGCGCGCAGATCGATCATGTCCGGCAGCCGGCGCGGATCGGTGCCGGCGGGATAGATGCTGTGCTTCTGGATCTTCTGCGTCCCCGTCGTCGGCAGGCTCTGCACGATGTGAATCCAGCCCGGCGCCTTGTAGTAGGCCAGACGCTCGTTGCAATGCAGGAACAGCGCCGCCGCCGCCTCCTTCTCCGCCCGCGCGCGCTTCAGCACCACACAGGCCAGCACCTCCTCGTCGCGCAGCTCGTCGTGCACTGCCATGACCGCCGCCTGCTGCACGTCGGGATGCGTGAGCAAAATCGCCTCGACCTCGGCCGCCGCGATGTTCTCGCCCGAGCGGCGGATGATGTTCTTCTTGCGCTCGACGAAATGCAGCATCCCGTCGGGGCCGCGCCACACAACGTCGCCGGTGTGGAACCAGCCGCCCTGCCAGGCGGCTTCGGTGGCCGCCTCGTCCTTGAGGTAGCCCGAAAAGCAGCCGCGGCGCGGCGTCGCCGCCGAGTGGCGCACGAGCAACTCGCCGGGCGCCTCGCCGGCCACGTCGCGCCCTTCGTCATCGACGACGCGGACCTCGACGCCCGGCACGGCGCGGCCGAACGCGCGGGTGCCGACTTGGCGCGGCTCGACGGTGTCGCCCAGCACCCGCACCATCTCGGTCATGCCCCACAGCTCGACCATGGGAAAGCCGAAGCGCTGCTCGAACGCGGCATGCAGCTCGGGCTCTATGCCGGCGCCGATGCCGAAGCGGACCCTGTGACGCCGTTCGTGCTCGCCGGGCGGCAGCTTGAGCAGCACGGGCGCGATGACGCCGAGATAGTGGACGATGGTGGCGCCCGTCTCGGCCACCTCGCGCCACCAGTGCTGCGCATGGAAGCGGTCGGGCTGGATCTGGCAGTTGCCCGTCAGGATGGCACCCATCAGGGAAACGACGCCGGCGTTGGCATGATAGAGCGGCAGGGGATTGTAGATGCGGTCCTGCCCCGGGCGCAGGCCGGCCACGCCGCCGAGCGCGGCGTACCAGGCGCCGGACGCCACCTCGTAGCCGTGCGACAGCACGCAGCCCTTGGGCCGGCCGGTCGTGCCCGATGTGTACAGGATGCTGGCCGGCGTCTCGGGCACGGGATGGAAGTCGCGCGCCGGTCGCGACGCCGGCGCCAGGCCATCGGCGAAACTCTCCGACACGGTCACGGGCGGCTGGTGGACGCTCTCGGCCAGCGCCGCCTCGATCGAGGCCCGTCGCGTGCCCAGCGTCAGGACGAGGTCGGGCTCGCTGTGGTCGACCAGATAGGCAATCTCCGCGGCGCGGTAGTCGGGATTGATCGGCACGCAGCAGACGCCAAGGCTGTTTAGGGCGAGCGTGTGCAGGACATGCTCGGGGCGGTTCTCCAGCAGCGTCGCGATGCGGTGGCCCACGCCATAGCCTGCCTGCCGGTAGAGCGCCGCCAGCGCCTTGATCTGCCGGCCCGCCTCGCCATAGGTGATCTCGAAGCCGCCCGGCAGGTAGGCTCGCGCTTCATTGGCAGGCACGGCCAGGAACGGGCGATCGGCATGCGCCGCCACGGCTGCCGTGAAGGCTGCAGCGATGGTCGTGCCGTCCATGATCTCGGCCATGCATCCCTCTTGCTAATGCCCGGCATCACAAATGCCTGACACAGCTCCCGGTGTCATCCCGAGCGTAGCGAGGGACCTTTCCTGCACCTTAAAGGCCCCTCGCTTCGCTCGGGGTGACGGCGGCGACTTTAGCTGTCGAGTTGCTCGCGCAGGAGTTCCAGTTCCAGCCACTCGGTTTCTGCCGCTTCGACCTCGGCCTGCGCGGCGGCGAGGCGGGCCGTCTTGGTCGCGAAGGATGCCGCGTCGCGGCGATAGAGACCGGGATCGGCCAGCGCCTGCTGCAACGCCGCGATCTCGGCCTGCAGCGCTTCGATCGTGCGGGGCAGCTCGGCCAGTGCGCGCTCGCGCTTGTAGCCAAGCCGCTGTCGCGGAACGCTCTCGCGGACGGCTGCCTTCTCCTTGCGGGGCGCCGCCGCCGTTTCGGCTGGCTCGCGTGGTCCGCGTTGCACCACGTAGTCGCTGTAGCCGCCGGCATACTCGATGGCCGCGCCGTCGCCTTCGAGCGCGATGGTCGAGGTCACCAGCCGGTCGAGGAAGTCGCGGTCGTGGCTCACCAGCAGGACGGTGCCGTCGTAGTCGGACAGCGCCTCCTGCAACAGGTCGAGCGTGTCGGCATCGAGGTCGTTGGTCGGCTCGTCGAGCACCAGCAGGTTGGACGGCGCGGCCAGCGCCTTGGCCAGCAGCAGGCGGTTGCGCTCGCCGCCCGACAGGGTGCGCACGGGCTGGCGCGCCTGCTCATCGCGGAACAGGTATTCGCGCAGGTAGCTCATGACGTGCATCTGCCGGCCGCGCACCAGCAGGTGGTCGTTGCGGTCGGCCAAGGTCTCCCACGGTGTCTTGTCGGGATCGAGGTCGGCGCGGCGCTGGTCGATCACGACCGGCACCAGGCTGGCGCCGAGCTTCACCGAGCCGCTGTCGGGCTCGAGGTCGCCGATCAGCATGCGCAAGAGCGTGGTCTTGCCGGCGCCGTTGGGACCGATCAGGCCGATGCGGTCGCGGCGGAAGATGCGGGTCGAGAAGTTCTCGACGATGGTGCGCTCAGCCCAGCGCTTGGAGATGTTGCGCGCCGTGATGGCGAGCGCACCCGACTGCTCGGCCGTACCGGCCTCGATGGTGGCGCGGCCGGTCGGGCCGATCTGCTGGCGGCGCTGCTTCCTGAGGTCGTTGAGCTGGCGCAGGCGGCCCTCGTTGCGCGTGCGCCGCGCGCGGATGCTCTTGCCCGCCCATTCGGTCTCGCGCTCGATCAGGCGGTCGAGCTTGTGCCGCTCGGTCGCCTCGCGCTCGAGGATTTCGTTCGACCAGCCGTCGAACTCGGCATAACCCCGGTCGAGGCGGCGCACGATGCCGCGGTCGAGCCACAGCACGGCGCGGCTGAGGTTGGCGAGGAAGCGCCGGTCGTGGCTCACCAGCACATAGGCGCCCTTCCAGGCCGAAAGCTTCGCCTCCAGCCATTCGATGGTCGGCAGGTCGAGATGGTTGGTGGGCTCGTCGAGCAGCAGCACGTCGGGCTCGGCCACCAGCGCGCGGGCGAGCGCCGCACGGCGCGCCTCGCCGCCCGACAGCTCGCCGGGATTTTTGGCGCCGTCGAGCGTCACCTCGGCCAGCAGGGCCGCGACCCGGTAGTCGCCCGAGCCCAGCGAATCGGCCAGGCCCGCCGCGACATAGTGGGCGACGGTCGGATGGCCGGTGAAATCCGGCTCCTGCGGCAGAGTCGCCACGGTGGCGCCGGGCTGGGCGAAGCGGGTGCCCGCATCGGCGATCGGCTCGCCGGCCAGGATCTTCAGCAGGGTCGATTTGCCCGCG
>DATGZZ010000510.1:0-3774 GCA_035296945.1 Reyranella sp. | reverse complement strand
CCGTCTCCGACTTCCGGCGGGTGCGCCAGAGCAACATCCTGGCCGTCATCCACAAGGCGAGCGAAGGCGGCGACTATGCCGACACGGCGTACGCCCAGCGCCGGCCCCAGGCCGAGGCGGCAGGATTGCTGTGGGGTGCCTATCACTTCCGCACCGGGCAGGCGTCGGGCGCGCAGCAGGCGGCGTTCTTCCTGGGCCAGGCGCGGCCGGGCCCGCGGACGCTGCTCGCCCTCGACCTCGAGGCCAACGAGAACAATCCCTCGAACTCCATGACGCTCGAGCAGGGCGAAGCCTTCGTTCGGGCGGTGGCCGACGCGACGGGCCGGCTGCCGGTCGTGTACGTGCACCCGACCTGGGCCAATGGCGAGCCGCTGCCGAACTCCGGCCTCAGCCTGGGGGCCACGATAACGCCCGGCTCGATCCTGGCGCGCTGCGGCCTGTGGGTCGCCGACTACCACGACTCGCCCGAGGTCCCGCTGGCCTGGGCGGCGAGCGGCTGGCGGCTGTGGCAGTATGCCGGCGACGAGACGGCGGGTCGTCCTGCCTGGGGCCAGACCACCATCGTGCAAGGCGTCAGCCACTGCGATCGCAACCTGTTCAACGGCGACGCCGACGCGCTCCGCCGGTTCTGGGGTGCGGCCGGCGCCTCTTGAATCAAGGCACGGATTGGGCTTGATGGAGAGCGACCCGTTCGCGGGATCGACGAACTAGGGAGAGGAAACGCCGATGCGACCGAACAAGATCAAGCAGATGTGGAAGGCCAAGCAGTGCGTGACGCTGGGCTGGCTCTCGGTGGCGCACGGCTTCAGCGCCGAGGTCATGGCGCGCCAGGGCTTCGATGCTTTGTGCGTGGACCTGCAGCACGGCACGGCCGAGATGAAGGACGTGGCGCCGATGCTGCAGGCGATCTCGCAGACAGACACCGTTCCGGTCGTGCGGGTCGCCTGGAACGAGCCGGCGGCCATCATGAAGGCGCTCGACCTCGGTGCCTACGGCATCATCGTGCCTCTGGTGAACAACGCCGAGGAGGCCGCGCAGGCGGTGGCTGCCTGCCGATATCCGCCGGTCGGCATGCGCTCCAACGGACCTGTGCGCGCCGTCCACTACGGCGGCGCCGATTACGTGGCCAATGCCAACAACGAGATCGTCGTCATGGCGATGATCGAGACCAAGGAAGGCATCGCCAACCTCGACGCCATCTGCGCCACCAAGGGCCTCGACGCCGTCTATATCGGCCCGGCCGACCTGTCGTTCGCCCTGGGATTGCCGCCGCGCGGCGACAATCCGGATCCGCTGCACATGGCGACCTGCGACAAGATCCTGGCGGCGGCGCACAAGGCCGGCATCAAGTGCGTCATGCATTGTGCCAGTGCCGCCTTCGCGTCGGGCGCGGTGAAGCGCGGCTTCGACATGGTGATGCTGACGTCGGACCTGTCGTGCATGATCGCCGGCGCGAAGATGCAGCTCGACGAGCTCAAGGCGAAGACGGCCTGAAGCGAACGTCCCGCGGCCTCAACTTCCTCGGCCGACTTCTGCGGCGAGCATGTCCGCCCGGCGGCAAGGCGCCTAGCGGCTCCTGGCATCGCGCACTAGAACGCCGCTGTTGCGGGTGACGATCCGGCGGGGTGCCTTGATCGGGGCGCCGAGTTCCGCGAGTCGGCGCTCGGCGCGGGCGCGCAGCATCGGCGAAGGATGGGCCTTTGCGGCGCGCGTGAGCGCCGGGATTGCCGACGAATGGTCGAGCTTCATCAGGGCCTTCAGCGCAGTGGTGCGGACATAGTCATCACGACGCTCCATGCACCGCTCGATGATCCCGGCCGCGGCCTCGCCGCCAAGCTTCGCCAGGCCATGGAGCGCGCGTCCGGTGATGACGGCGTCCTCCGTCGTGTCGGTGGCAAGGCCCGCCAGCAGCATGGTCGCCTCACGCGTGCCGAGGGCTGCCAACGCTGACACGGCGTCGCGGCGCCAGACGTGATCAAGATCGGATGGGTCGGCGACGATGCGGAAGAGGATTTTCCGCGCGTCAGGCGACAGCTTGCGGATCGCGGCGTCGGAGGGGCCATGACGCCGGCGGAGAACGTTCTCGACGGCGATCCGCGCCGCGGCCATCGAGGCACCGCGCAACGGCCGTGAGCGGCGGACCGCGGGTTGCCTCGGCATCCTTTCGTCGAAATGAAGCTCGACCGCTTTCGGAGGGTGCTTCCTGATGGGCCTCTTGGTCGCCATGGCGTCGCCTCCCAGCTCAGAAGATCAGCAGGATCAGGCAGTGATCCTTGGCCTTGTAATACTCGCTCCACTCGAAGAACGTGCGGTCCTCCCGGAACACGGGATGCATCACGTGAAAGTCGTGTGCCGCGTCCTGCGCCGTGTGGGATAGCCCGAAATAGTGTCCGAACTCGTGGGCCATCGTCTGCCCCATGCCCCGCCAATAGAGGTTGCCCGAGCCGTCGTAGCGACGGTCCATCACGACACCGTCATGGGTGCCGCCCTTGGTGCAGTCGCCCGGCGTGAAGGAAGCGCCCGTGCCACCGGTGAAGTCGCGGATAATGAACAGGTCGACGCCGTCGTTGTTCACGCTGGCATGGCCAAAGAGATCGTCGGCCTCCGCATTGTCGATGCTTTCCCAAGGTGCCGTGTCGCCCGTCATCATCCAGTTGTTCTCGACCCGGTTGGCGCTGAGGTTGATCTGTCGGTAGATCGAGCTGCCATGGTTGGCAGCCTGCGCGAGTCCCGCGCGGTCGCCGGCCTGGAAGGGGCCGACGCGGATGATGTTCGCGTTGTAGCCGAGCCAGGGCTGCACGACGATCGTGTCTTCGATGGTTGTGCCGCGGTCGTCGCGCAGGCGGATGCGCATGGTGAAGTCCCAGCCCTTGTTCAGGACACCGCCGATCGGGCTGTTGGCGGGCGAGGAGATGGTGGACCGGAACGACGCCGTCGAGTTGTTCCCGACGCTGAAGGAAAAGCCGTCGTGTATGGTCTCGAGGTTGGAGCCGCCGTCGGTGGCGATCCAGTCGAAGCCGTTGAAGCGCCGCGTACCTCCCGTCGTGTTGCTGACAGTCCAGTCGATCACCGTGGTGAAGCTGCGGTTAGCGATGTTGAGCACAGGTCGCGCTACCCAGCTCAGGTAGTGCGAGTTGCCGGGCGTAAGATGGACCTGCAGCGGATTGCTGGGCAACACGTAGGTGCCGATGCCCGCCTCGACGGTGCCACCGGCGGTATCGAACAGGCGGACCTGAAAGCGCGTTGGGCCGACCGGAAGCGAGTCTTTCTTGCCGAAGCGAAGGACGAGCTCGCCGCGCCTGGATCCGCGCGGTGTCACCTTCTGTTGGATGGAGTAAGGGCGGCCTTTCCAGAATATTGTGGTCTGAACCACTTCGATATCTGCATCTGATGCCGCCACAAAGCCCAGCGTCAGCGCGAAGGGCCTGTCGGACAGGATATGCGGGCTGCGGGCAATGGCGAGCGACGTGATGTGCGGATGGGCATCTCCGCCGGTGGCGACGCGCCACCTCTTGCTGCGCCAGGTGTCCGCCGGCACGCCCTTGATGCGGTCGAGAGAGGCCGGTCCGTCGAAACGCTTGCGTCGCCGCTCGCTCACGATATTGGCTGCCGCCTTTCGCGAAAGGCCGAGGCGTTCGGCCAGCAACTGCGCAGGAGCGGTGTTCAGATCGGCCGATAGCCGCGGCGGCTCCAGCCACATCGCATAAGGCCCGGCAGTTTGAGAGAGGTCGATCTTGCGTGTCGATGTGCGCGTCCTGCGCGTGCCACGGATCG
>DATGZZ010000509.1:0-8772 GCA_035296945.1 Reyranella sp. | reverse complement strand
CGGCATCCAGCCGGAGATCCCGACCCAGGCCTGGCGGCTGTTCGTCGACGGCGAGGTCGAAAACCCCACGACCTGGAAATGGGGCGAGTTCACCGATCTGCCCAAGACCACGCTCACGACCGACATCCACTGCGTCACCGCCTGGTCGCGCTACGACAACAAGTGGGAGGGCGTGAGCGCGCGCGATCTGCTGACGCTCGTGAAGCCCAAGGCCGAAGCACAGCACGTCGTCTTCCACTCCTACGACACCTACACCACCAACGTGCCGCTGGCCGATTTCTCGGCCGACGACGTGATGCTGGCCTGGAGCTGGAACGGCGAGCCGATCAGCCGCGAGCATGGCGGGCCCTTGCGCGTGGTGATCCCCAAGCTCTATTTCTGGAAGAGCGCCAAGTGGATCAAGCGCATCGAATTTGCGGTGCACGACAAGCCGGGTTTCTGGGAAGTGCGCGGCTATCACAATTACGGCGATCCCTGGCTCGAGCAGCGCTACGACGAGGAGACCTGACATGGCATCGGCGCACGATTTCACCTTCACCACCATCGACAACAAGCCGCTCGACATGAAGAGCCTGGCCGGCAAGCCGGTGCTGCTGGTGAACGTCGCGTCGTATTGCGGGTTCACGCCGCAATACACCGACCTCGAGAAGCTGCACGAGACCTACGGGCCCAAGGGCCTGGTGGTGCTCGGCGTGCCGTCGAACGACTTCGGCGCCCAGGAGCCGCGCGCCGAACCCGAGATCGCCAAGTTCTGCGAGACCATGTACGGCGTGAAGTTCCCGCTCACCTCCAAGCAGAAGGTGATCGGCCCGGATGCCCACGCGCTCTATCAGTGGATCGCCCAGGAGGCGGGCGAGGGAGCGGCGCCCAAGTGGAACTTCCACAAGTACCTGATCGGCAAGGACGGCAGCCTGCAGGGCGCCTGGCCGAGCCGCGTGCGGCCGGGCTCGGACGAGATCACCGGCGCGATCGAGAAGGCGCTCTAGCAAAGCGCGGACCGCGGGCCTCCGGCCCGCTCATAGTCTTCATCTTCCGGACCGCGCGCGTCCTCGCGCGCTCATGATTCATGAGCGGGCGGGACGCCCGCGGTCCGCGCTTCGCTACTTGAGCGTCTTGCGGACGCCCTCAAAGACCGCGTGGAACATCTCGGTCGTCAGCCGGCCGGTGTTCGTGTTGTAGCGTGAGCAGTGGTAGCTGTCGGCGAGCGTGAGGCCCGTCGGCAGGCTGTGCAGCCGGCCGTGGATGAACGGATAGCTCCCCGCCGGCCGCACCGTCAGCGCGCGCAACGCCTGATCGTGCGCGCCCTTGCCCAGGGCCACGATCACCTTGAGCTCGGGCATCACCGCGATCTCGGCCTGCAGGAACGGCCGGCACTGTGTGAACTCGACGGGCAGCGGCTTGTTCTCGGGCGGCAGGCAGCGCACGGCGTTGGCGATGCGCGCGTCGACCAGACGCAGGCCGTCATTGGGATCGGCCTTGTAGATGCCTTGCGCGAGGCCGTATTTCAGCAGCGTCGAGTAGAGCAGATCGCCGGCGTAGTCGCCGGTGAACGGCCGGCCGGTTCGGTTGGCGCCCTTCATGCCGGGCGCCAGCCCGACGATCAGCAGGCGCGCATCGACGTCGCCGAACGAGCGGACCGGCGCGTTCTTCCAGTCGGGATATTGGCCCTGCAGCGCGTGCCGGAAGGCGACGAGCCTGGGGCAGCGCGGACAGTCGAGCGGCGGTTCCTCGAAACGCGACGCAGCCACGAACCGTTAGGCCGACCGCATCAGGTGCTCGGACTCGACCTCGTCGCCCATCTCGCCGTTGGCAACCGCCGGGCGCGGGGTGCGCTCCGACGGGTTGCGCGCGATCAGCGGCGCGAGCTCGGAGAGTTCGATGAAGTCGTCGGCCTGGCGGCGCAGCTCGTCGGCCACCATCGGCGGCGAGGACTTGATGGTGCTGACCACCGAGACGCGCAGGCCCCGGCGCTGTACCGCCTCGACCAGCCGGCGGAAGTCGCCGTCGCCGGAGAACAGGATCACGTGGTCCAGATGCTCGGCCATCTCGAGCACGTCGATGGCCAGCTCGATGTCCATGTTGCCCTTGATCTTGCGGCGGCCCATGGCGTCGGTGAATTCCTTGGTCGGCTTGGTCACCATCGTGTAGCCGTTGTAGTCCAGCCAATCGATCAGCGGCCGGATCGGCGAATACTCCTGATCCTCGACCAGGGCGGTGTAGTAGTAGGCGCGGACCATCCGGCCCTTTTCGCGGAAGACCTTGAGCAGGCGGCGGTAGTCGATGTCGAAGCCCAGCGCCCGGGCGGCGGAGTAGAGGTTGGCGCCGTCGATGAAGAGCGCCACGCGTTCGTTGTCGTAGAAATTGCCTTTCATGGCGGTTAATCCTTTTTTCTTAGAATATGCGCAGAGGGAGCGAAAAATTTATGTAGCTGCAGGAGTTACGTAACCCACACCCCTGCTACAGCGTCTCAAGTATAAGCTATTATCCCATAAATCACAAGGGCTTGGAGCTATTTGCTGGTGGAAAATGCCGGACAGCCACGGGTGTTCATTGCCTTGGGGGCGAACCTCGAGCACCCCATACATGGGGCTCCCCGGCGAGTTCTGGAGGCCGCCCTGGAGGAATTGGGGCGCCGGGGCGTCGTCGTCCGCCGTGTCTCGTCCTGGTACCGGACGGCGCCCGTGCCGGCCTCGGACCAGCCTTGGTACGTCAACGCCGTGGCCGAGGTCGCAACGAACCTGACGGCCGACGCCCTGCTGGCGCGGCTGCACGAGGTCGAGGACGCTTTTGGGCGCGTCCGGACCGTACCCAACGCCGCCCGCCTGATCGACCTCGATCTCATTGATTTTCATGGAGAAATCGCCGCTGGCGGGCCGGGCAGGGCGATCCTGCCGCATCCCCGGATGGAGGGGCGGGCCTTCGTCCTGAGGCCGCTGGCCGATCTGGCGCCGGACTGGCGGCATCCGCGGACCGGAGCGACCATATCGGCCCTGCTGGCTGCGCTGCCGGCCGACCAGGTTATTGAAAGGCTTTAGCGCCTCTTTCACCTCCCCCGTCATACGGGGGAGGCCGGGAGGGGGAAAGCCGCAGGAAGAATGCGTGGGTGGCGAAGATCATGATCTGAAATGAGCCGGCACCCGGCCTGAGGCCTTCCCCCTCCCGGCCTCCCCCGTATGACGGGGGAGGTGTATGAGGGGTTGTCTTTTGGTCGGGTGCGCGTATAACCGCGCGCTCCCCGGAATTCAGAGGTCCGTATGGCCCGCGTCACCGTCGAAGACTGCATCGTGCAGGTGCCCAACCGTTTCGAGCTCGTCATGTTCGCCGCCCAGCGCGCGCGCGACATCTCGTCCGGCGCCCAGATCACCCTCGATCGCGACCGCGACAAGAACCCGGTCGTGGCGCTGCGCGAGATCGCCGAGACCAAGCTCGACCAGACCGTGCTCAGGGATTCGCTGATCTCGGGCATGCAGAAGCATGCCGATATCGACAAGCCCGAAGAGGTCAACGAGATGGCCGAGCTCGAGCAGGAGCTCGCCGCCGCGCTGGCCCAGGGCGGCGCCGAAGCCGCCCAGCCCAAGGCCCTGCCGATGGCCGAGGAAGACGACATCGTCGAGTAAGTCAGCGTGCCGCTATTAGTTGGGCTCGGCCCAGCTATTTGTTCAATCGGCATGGAGTGAGCGCAATCGTCCCCATATAATGGGCGATTGCCATGATTCGTCAGTTCGAACTCGTTGAGCGCGTGCAGTCCTACGATCCCGATGCGGACGAGGACATGCTGAACCGCGCCTACGTCTATGGCCTGAAGAAGCACGGCACCCAGATGCGGGCGTCGGGCGACCCCTATTTCTCCCATCCCGTCGAGGTCGCCGGCATCCTGGCCGAGATGAAGCTCGACACCGCCTCGATCGTCACCGGCCTGCTGCACGACACGATCGAGGACACCGATGCCACGCGCGAGGAGATCGCCCGTCTGTTCGGCGAGAGCGTCGCCCGCCTGGTCGACGGCGTCACCAAGCTCAGCCGCCTGGAGGTGCAGTCCGAGAGCACCAAGGAAGCCGAGAACCTGCGCAAGCTCGTTCTGGCGATGTCGTCGGACATCCGCGTCCTGCTGGTGAAGCTCGCCGACCGCCTGCACAACATGCGCACGCTGCACCACATCAAGGATCCGGCGCGGCGCCGGCGCATCGCCCACGAGACCATGGACCTCTACGCGCCGCTTGCCTCGCGCATCGGCATGGAGAGGGTCAAGCGCGAGCTGGAAGAGCTCGCCTTCGCCGAGCTCAACCCCGACGGCCGCTCCTCGGTGCTGGCGCGCCAGGACTATCTGCGCGAGCGCGGCGAGCGGCTGGTGCCCGAGATCGAGGCCGAGCTGATCAAGGCCTTGAAGGAGGGCGGCCTTGCCGCCCAGATCTCCGGCCGCGAGAAGACGCCCTATTCGATCTGGCGCAAGATGCAGAACAAGAACGTCTCGTTCGAGCAGCTTGCCGACATCATGGCGTTCCGCATCATCGTGGCCGACGTCGCGCAGTGCTACCAGGCGCTGGGGCTGATCCACGGCAGCTATCAGGTGATCCCCGGCCGCTTCAAGGACTACATCTCGGTGCCCAAGCCCAACGGCTACCGCTCTCTCCATACCGGCGTGATCGGGCCTCTGGGCCAGCGTATCGAGCTGCAGATCCGCACCGAAGAGATGCAGGACCAGGCCGAGCGCGGCGTCGCTGCTCACTGGATATACAAGCAGGGCGGACCGTCGACCGACGCGCCGCAGTATGCCTGGCTGCGCAGCCTGATAGAAATCCTCGACAAGGCGCCCAACGCCGAGGAATTCCTCGAGCACACCAAGCTCGAGATGTTCCACGACCAGGTGTTCTGCTTCACGCCGAAGGGCAAGCTGATCGCTCTGCCCAAGGGCGCGACGCCGATCGACTTTGCCTACGCGGTGCACAGTCAGGTCGGCGACACCTGCGTCGGCTCCAAGATCAACGGCCGCATGCTGCCGTTGCGCACGCAGCTGTCCAACGGCGACCAGGTCGAGATCATCACCTCGAAGGCGCAGACGCCGTCCCCGACCTGGGAACGCTTCGTCGTCACCGGCAAGGCCAAGGCCGCGATCCGCCGCTTCATCCGCACGCGCCAGCGCGAGCAGTACCTGCAGCTCGGCAAGTCGCTGCTCGACAAGACCTTCCACGAGGAGGGCTACGAGGTCACCGAGAAGGGCCTCGACGGCGTGCGCGCCAACTTCAAGCAGGCCACCACCGACGACCTGATCGCCGCCGTTGGCGCCGGCCTCTTCACCTCGCGCGAGGTCATGACGGCGGTCTATCCGGGCCTGAAGCAGCCGCAGCGCAAGGACGGCGGCGCCGATGTCGTGCCGATCAGCCGCGCGCGCAACAAGGCGGCGGCCGACGCCGCGAAGGCCAGGAAGGAGCCGGCCGGCAGCCAGATCGCCATCCGCGGGCTGATCCCCGGCATGGCCGTGCACTTTGCGCGCTGCTGCCACCCGCTGCCGGGCGACCGCATCGTCGGCATCATCACCACCGGCAAGGGCGTGACCATCCACACCATCGACTGCAGCACGCTGGAAAGCTTCTCGGAATCGCCCGAGCGCTGGATCGATGTCGGCTGGGATTCGGTGAGCGAAGGCCAGCCCGGCATCTACACCGGCCGCCTGAAGGTCACGGTCGCCAACCAGCCGGGCAGCCTGTCCAAGCTGTCGACGGTGATCGCCCGCCACGAGGGCAACATCTCCAACCTGCGCATCGTCAACCGCTCGATGGACTTCTTCGACATGGTGATCGACGTCGAGGTCAACGACGTAAAGCACCTCGCCAACATCACCGCGGCGCTGCGCGCGACGCCCGCGATCAATGCGGTCGAGCGCGCGCGGAATTGACCGAAGCGGACCGACATTCATGTTCCTCTCCCCCGCTAGGGGGAGAGGCTAGGTGAGGGGGCTGCGAAGGCTGTCCGTAACCCCCTCACCCAACCTCTCCCCCTAGCGGGGGAGAGGAGCTTGAGCTTTGAAGACCGAAGAGTGAGTTCTGTATGCCCCCGCTTCCCCGCCAACGTCTCGGCGTGAACATCGATCACGTCGCCACCGTGCGCAACGCGCGCGGCACGCCCACGCCCGATCCGCTGCGCGCCGCCCATCTCGCCGCAAAGGCCGGCGCCGACGGCATCACCGCGCACCTGCGCGAGGATCGCCGCCACATCGTCGACGACGACATCGCCCGCCTGATGGACGCGATCGACCTGCCGCTCAATTTCGAGATGGCGGCGACCGAGGAGATGGTGGCGATCGCGCTGCGCCATCGCCCGCATGCCGCCTGCATTGTCCCCGAGAAGCGCGAGGAGCGGACGACCGAGGGCGGGCTCGACGCGGTCGGGCAGCACAATCACCTGAAGCCCCTGGTCGCGCGGCTGGGCGACGCCGGCATCCGCGTCTCGCTGTTCATCGAGGCCGATCCGCGCCAGCTCGAGATGGCAGTGCAACTCGGCGCGCCGGTCGTCGAGCTGCACACCGGCCGCTACTGCGAGATCGACGGCGCCGAGCGCGACGCCGAGCTCTTGCGCATCCAGAAGGCTGCCGCGCTCTGCCAGCAGCTCGGCCTCGAATGCCATGCCGGCCACGGCCTGAACTACGAGAATGTCGGACCCATCGCCGCCATCGCCAACGTGCGCGAGCTCAACATCGGCCACTTCCTGATCGGCGAGGCGATCTTCGTTGGCCTCGAGCCCGCGATCCGCGAGATGCGCCGGCTGATGGATGCCGCCCGGTCTGGAGCCACTGCGTGATTCTCGGCATCGGCAACGACCTTTGCGACATCAGGCGGATCGAGAAATCCCTGGAGCGCTTCGGCGATCGTTTCGTGCAGCGCATCTTCACCGAGATCGAGCAGAAGCGCTCCGAGGGCCGGGCGACGCGGGCCGGCAGCTACGCCAAGCGCTTCGCCGCCAAGGAGGCCTGCGCCAAGGCGCTGGGCACCGGCCTGCGTCGCGGCGTGTTCTGGCGCGACATGGGCGTGATCAACCAGCGCGGCGGCAAGCCCACCATGGCGCTGACCGGCGGCGCGCTCGCCCGCCTGCAGGAAATCACGCCGGCCGGAATGTCGCCGCAAATCGACCTGACCTTGACCGACGAATATCCCATGGCGCAGGCGATCGTGATCATCTCGGCGGTTCACCGCCCGTGAATTCCCCTAAAGGCTTGATTCTGCAGTGCTCCCATGTCGCGGCAGGGGTGGGAGAGACAGCCGCCCCGTGCCCTGCTACAGGATCGGCTCGTATGGACTGGTACGGCGATGACGGACGTGGCTGAGCGGCGCAAGCGCGGGCAGGAGAAGGCGGGCGGGTGGGGCGAAACCATCCGCACGGTGGTCTATGCCGTCCTGATCGCACTGGTGGTGCGCACTTTTGCCATCGAGCCGTTCAACATCCCCTCGGGCTCGATGATCCCGACCCTGCTGGTCGGCGACTACCTGTTCGTCTCGAAGTATTCCTACGGCTACAGCAAGCATTCCTTCCCGTTCTCCATGGGCATGTTCCCGGGCCGCGTCTTCGGCTCGCCGCCCGAGCGCGGCGACGTCGCGGTGTTCAAGTATCCCGGCGACCAGGGCCAGGGGGTGAACCGCACCGACTACATCAAGCGCATCGTCGGCATGCCGGGCGATCGCATCCAGGTGACCAACGGCGTGCTGCACATCAACGGCCAGGCGGTCGAGCGCCAGCGCATCGGCGACTACGTGAAGGGCGCCAACGGCCATTACCAGAAGGGCACGCTCTACAAGGAGACTCTGCCCAACGGGCGCAGCTACACCGTGCTCGAGTACACCGACAACGGCATGGCCGACAACACGCCGGAGTTCCTGGTGCCGGCCGGCAACTACTTCGTCATGGGCGACAATCGCGACGATTCGCTCGACAGTCGAACGCGGCTCATGCTGCGCGACTTCGCAGGCACCACGCGCGATCGCGACCAGCTCGGCTGGTACGTGCCGGCGGAGAACCTGGTCGGCCGCGCCGAGTTCATCTTCTTTTCGCACGATCCATCGGCGGCCGGCTGGCTGGAGCCGTGGAAATGGCCAATAGCGATCCGCTTCAGCCGCTTCTTCCAGGGCATCCACTGAAGGCCGCCCTCGTGACTGCGGGCGACGTCGATTTCGCGTCGCTGACCGACAGGCTCGGCCATTCCTTCAAGCTGGCCGAGCTCGCCGTCGAGGCGCTGACCCACCGCGGCACCCTCGACAAGCGCCCCGACCTGAAGGCCGCCTTCCCGCACGGCAACGAGCGCCTGGAGTTCCTCGGCGACCGCGTGCTGTCGCTGGCCATGGCCGACCTGCTGTTGCGCCGCTTCCCCAACGAGCGCGAGGGCCAGCTCGCCCGCCGCCATGCCGCTCTCGTGAGCGCCCGCACCCTGGGCGAGATCGCCGAGGCGATCGGCCTGCGCGACCACCGCATCGCCTATCGCGGCGCGCCCAAGGCCACGCCCGCCATTCTGGCCGACATGCTGGAGGCGCTGCTGGGGGCCGTCTTCGTCGATGCCGGCTTCGAGGCGGCTGCCGCCGTCGTCGAGCGCCTGTGGGGCGAGCGGCTGGGCAGCCAGCATCCCGCGCCGCGGCCGCCCAAGACCCAGCTGCAGGAATAGGCGCAGGGCCGGGGGCTCGCGCTGCCGTCCTACAAGCAGGTCGGCCGCGAAGGCACCGAGCACGAACCGGTGTTCCTGGTCGAGGTCACGGTCGGCAAGCTGCCGCCGGCACAAGGACGCGGGCTCAC
>DATGZZ010000508.1:0-3633 GCA_035296945.1 Reyranella sp. | reverse complement strand
CGGCATCGACGCCCGCCGGCCGGCGATGATCCCATCCGGGACGGGCCGCCTGCGCCACGGCGGCGAGGCTCACCTCCATTCCTGGAGCGCCGACGACGCCCACCTTGCCGCGACGCAGCTCGAGGTCGGCCGGTGCGCATTCCATCATGTTGCCGGCGATGGCGAATACCTTGGCGCGCAGCCGTTCGCTTGCGTGATGGATGGCGGCGCTGAGGTTCACGGTGCTGCGGCTGGCGATCGTGCCGAAGCCGATGGCGATCAGGGAGGTGTCGCCCAGCGCGATGGCGACGTCGTGCGGATCGACCGACCAGAGGTCGGCCACCACCTGGGCGAAGATCGTCTCCATGCCCTGGCCTTGCGAACAGGCGCCCGAGCTGACGGTGATCGAGCCGTTCGATTCGATGCGCACCAGCGCGCTCTCGAACGGCCCGACGCCGGTACCCTCGACGTAGCTTGCAACGCCGAGGCCGAGACAGCGGCCGAGCTGCCGCGCCTCGCGCTGGCGCTCGCGGAACGCAGGCAGCCCGCCGATCGCAGCCAAGGCCTTGTCCATGGCGCCGGGGAAGTCGCCGCTGTCGTAGACGATCGGCTCGCCGTCGCGATAGGGCAGGCCCATGGCGCAGGGCAGCTCCTTGGGATGGATCATGTTGCGGCGCCGGACCTCGGTGGGTTCGAGGCCGAGCGTCCGGGCGATCAGGTCCATGGCCCGCTCCATGGCGAAGGCCGCCTCGGGCCGGCCGGCGCCACGATAGGGCGCGTTGGGCACCTTGTTGGTCGCCACGATGCGCGCCGTCGCGGCGAAGTTCGCGATCCGGTAGGGACCGAGCAGATGGACGGCGGTGTTGTAGGCGATGGCGACGCCGATCGGATTCCACGCCCCGCAATCGACCAGGAACGTGTCGCTGAAGGCGAGCACATGGCCCTGGGAGTCGAAGCCGACCTCGACCTCGTGCAGCTGGTCGCGTGAATGGCAGGAGCACAAGAGATGCTCCTGTCTCTCCTCGATCCAGCGCACGGGGCGCCCGACCAGGCGGGCCAGGAAGGGGACCAGCAGGTCCTCGGGGTAGATGTGTCCCTTGGTGCCGAAGCCGCCGCCGACATCGAGGGCCACGCAGCGGACCCGCGCCTCGGGCAGCTGCAGGAACCCGGCGGCCGCCCGGCGCACCGAATGCACCACCTGCGTTGCCGACCAGATCGTGACCGACTCGGTGCGCTGGTCGTGGGCCGCGACCACGCCACGGCACTCGATGGGAATGCCGGCATAGCGATGGGTGTAGAAGCGACGGCGAAGACTGTGGGGCGCAGCGGCGAGAACGGCCGCCACCTCGCCTTTGTCGATGGCAAGCTCGCCGATCAGGTTGGTCGCGTACTCTTCGTGGAGGATCTCCGTGCCCGGCGCCAGCGCGGCCTCGACATCGACGACGGCGGCCAGCGGCTCGACGTCGACGGCAACCAGCTCGGCGGCATCGAGGGCCTGGTTGCGGCTCTCGGCCACGACCACCGCGACCGCCTCGCCGACATGGCGGACCTTGCCCACGGCCAGCATCGGCTGTTGCGGATTGTGGATGGCGTGCTGCACGTGGGTTCGCCACTTGGCCGGCAGCGACAGCTGGCCGCCGGCGACAGGCGGCGCCAGGCGTTGCAGCTCCTCGCCGGTGAGCACGCGCACGACGCCCGGCATCGCCGCCGCCGCAGCCACATCGATCGAGCGGATGCGACCGTGCGCATGCTGGCTCCTGACGAAGACGGCGTGCAGCATGCCCGGCAGGACGAGATCGGCGACGAACTGCCCGCGCCCCGTCAGCAGGCGATGATCCTCGCGCCGCCGCATGGAGCGTCCGACGAAGCGGGGCGATTCTTCGCCGACCATCTCCTGCATCTCCCCGTCGCGGTTCGTAGGTGCTGGTCGGGAACTATGCCGGTGGCGGTGTTGGGCGGCAAACTGGACTTCTCTAACCCAACTGGAACGAGTGGACCGCAGGCCAGCCGCACGAGGCGCGTATTGAATCCAAGCCCGTCTTGATTGCGCACGCGTCGGCGAGTGTTGTCCTTTTGTTCAAACAGCATGTCGACGAATGTCCAAGCGCATCCTGTACTTCGCCTCGGCGTTGGCCATACAGATTGTATCAATCGTCTCAAAGTTAGACCTGTCACAGTAGCTGAAGTAAAATCCCGACCACCCTCGCATCCCGGAGTCTTTCGATGGCGCGTTCCTCGTGGAAGGGCTACCTCAAGCTGTCGTTGGTCTCGTGCGCCGTCGCGCTCTACAACGCCTCGTCGGCGTCGGAGCGGGTGTCGTTCAACAACCTGAACCGCAAGACCGGCAACCGGCTGAAGCAGAACCTGGTCGACAGCGTGACGGGCGAGCCGGTCGACACGGCCGACCGCGTCAAGGGCTACCAGGTGGCCAAGGGCCAGTACGTCATGGTCGAGGATACCGAGATCGAGGCGCTCAAGATCGAGAGCACCAGGACGATCGAGATCGAGACCTTCGTGCCCCAGGCCGAGGTCGACCAGATCTATGTCGACAGCCCCTACTATCTCGCCCCCGACGACAAGGTCGCCGAGGAGGCGTTCGCCGTGATCCGGGAGGCCATGACCAAGAAGAAGATGGTGGGCATCGGCCGCATCGTGCTGGCCAGGCGCGAGCGCATGCTGATGCTGCAGCCGCGCGACAAGGGGATGCTGGCGACCACCTTGCGCTATCCCTACGAGGTGCGGGCGGGGGCTGAGATCTTCGACGAGATCGGCGACACGAAGCTGCCGGCCGAGATGCTCGACATCGCCCAGGAGATCATCAACCGCATGTCGGGCCACTTCGAGCCTGAGACCTTCACCGACCGCTACGAGGAGGCCGTGGTCGCCATGCTGCGCGCCAAGCAGCAGGGCGAGACCTTCACGATGGCGGAGCCGTCGCAGCCGGCCAACGTCGTCAACATCATGGACGCGCTGAAGAAGAGCCTGGAGGCCGCCGGCGGCGAAGGCGCCGTGCGCCGGCCGCGGGCGCCTTCCAAGCAGACCGCAGAGGCGCCGGCCGCCAAGGCGGCGGCGCGCAAGCCGGTGGCGAAGAAGCCCGCGGCGCGCAAGGCGGCGCGCGGGTAGCGGGCGGAGTTCGTGGCCCTCGCCGGTGAGACGCTCTTCCTCGTCGGCCGCATCCAGGGATTGACGCGCCGGCGCCTCGACACGCTCGTGCGCCTGCGCGAGGGCAAGCTCGCGACGCGGCCCGGCCGCACCGTCACTTTGATCGCCTTCGGCCATTCCGCGGTCGACCGCGCGCTCGACGACGGCCGCGTCGCCCTGCCGCCCGGCATGCCGGCCCCGGCGCCGCTGATCAGCGAGAACGTGCTGCGCCGCGCGCTCGGCCTCCTGCCGCCGCCCGAGGAGGTCGACCGCAGCATGGGCCGCGGCGAGATCGAGCGGCTGGCAGGGCTCACGCCCAATCTCGTCTCCTGCCTGGTGCTGTTCGACGTGCTGGAACCTGTCGATGAGCGCTTCGCCTGGCGCGACCTCGTGGCGGCACGCGAGGCGGCGCGCCTCTTGAAGCGGGGCGTGGCGATCGGCGACGTGCTGCAGGCATCGATCGCGCTGCGGCGGCGCGGCGGCAATCTCGCCGAGGCGCGGCTGGCCGAGGGG
>DATGZZ010000507.1:0-2708 GCA_035296945.1 Reyranella sp. | reverse complement strand
TCATCCAGCAGGCCCTGGTCGATCTCAAGTTGCTGCGCGACAAGCCCGATGGCGCGTTGGGCCCGATGACCCGCAACGCCATCCGCGCGTTCCAGCGCAGCGTGGCGATGCGCGAGACCGGCGACCCGACCGTCGACGTGTTCGTGGCGCTGCAAGACGCGATCAAGGCCGAGGCAGCGAAGGCTGACCCCGCGGACAAGGCGCAGGCTGCCAAAGCGGATGGGCCGCCGTCATCGCCGGTCGCGGGCACCGAAGTGACTCTCGACGTCTGGCCGGGCGCCACCGCCGATCAGGTGAAGGCGATCCAGACCCTGCTGCGCGACCTCAATTTTTCGCGCGAGGCGCCCGACGGTGTGCTCGGGCCGGCAACGCGCACGGCCATCCGCGACTATGAACGCTCGCTCGGTCTTGCCCAGACCGGCGAACCCAGCAAGACGCTGTTCGACTCGCTGAAGGAAATGCGCGGTCTGACGGCACCGGTCATCAAGTCGGACGGGCGCTAGACGAACCTGCCAACGTGCCGCCACCAGGCCGCCGGCAGCGCCGACGCGGCACGGTGGGCCAGTTCCGCTGAATCGTAGAGGGCAAAGCAGGTGGCGCCACTGCCGCTCATGGCGGCATGGCGCGCTCCGCTCCGCCCAAGCGCCTCGAGAACCTGCCCGATCACGGGCGCAAGCGAGATCGCCGCTGCCGTGAGATCATTGCCGCGGTCGGCAAGCACGGCGGCGAGCTCCGCCAGGTCCAGCCACGACCGCGGCGCCGGCCGCGTCGGAGAGAAGGCACCGCGTCGCGCGCTGAAGACGTCGCGGGTCGGCAGCGCCGCGCCGGGATTGACCAGCAGGATGGCGCACGCGGGCAGTGGCGGCGCCCATGTCAGGCGTTCGCCGATGCCCGATGCGAAGGCGGTGCGCCCGGCAAGACACATCGGCACATCGGCGCCAAGCTGTGCGGCGAGATCGAACAGCTCCTCTTCGGGCATCGCCACCCGCCAGAGCTCGACAAGCTCACGCAGCGCCGCGGCGGCATCGGCAGAGCCGCCGCCCAGGCCGGCTGCGACGGGTACATGTTTGACGAGGCGGATCGCCGCGCGCGGCGCCACGCCCGCCCGGTCGGCCAGCAGGCGTGCCGCTTTGAGCACCAGGTTGTCGGCCTCTCCAGCCAAGGCGCCGGCCAGCGGCCCGTCGAGGCCGAGCGAGAGGCGGTCGTCGGGTCGCGCTTCGACCTGATCGGCCAGATCGACGAAAGCCACGAGAGAGTCGAGCAGGTGGTAGCCGTCGTCGCGGCGGCCGACGACGTTCAGCCAGAGATTGACCTTGGCATGCGCCGGCCGCACCAGATCGACCCGTGTCTTCGATCCGGGCGCGGCTCAGCCGCCCTGCTTGGCTTCCGCGGGCTTCTCGTAGACCGTCGGCTTGTCGTTGGCCGCGCTCAGCCCGTTCTCGAGCTTGTCCTTGATCACCGGCAGGCGGTCCTTGTCCGGCTTCTGGTTGAGCGCCCGCTCCCACTGGAAGCGCGCCTCGCGCTTGCGGCCGACATGCCAGTAGGCATCGCCGAGATGCTCGATGATGGTGGCGTCGTCGCCCTTCTGCTCGGCGGCGCGCTCCAGCCATTCCACGGCCTTGTCGTACTGGCCCACGCGATAGAAGGCCCAGCCCACAGAATCGGTGATGGCGCCGTCGTCGGGCCGAAGCTCGGTGGCCCGCTGCAGCATCTTCATGCCTTCTTCCAGATGCAGGCCCTGGTCGATCCAGCTGTAGCCGAGGTAGTTCAGCACATGCGGCTGCTCGGGCGAGAGCTCGAGCGCCTTCTTCATGTCGGCTTCGGCCTTGGGCCATTGCTTGGTGCGCTCGAGCACGATGCCGCGGCCGAAGTACACCGACCAGTGGCGCTCCTCGAGGTTGCGGATGCGCATGATCGCCGTGTCGTAGGCCTGCACGGCGTCGCTGTACTTTTCCTTGCCGCGCAGAAGATCGGCCAAGGTCAGGGCGGCGTCGATGCGATCCGGCTTCTCGGCGACCAAAGTCTTCAGCCGGGCGACTGCCTGTTCGAATTTCTCCTGCTGGGCATCGAGTGCGGCAACACGCAGCCGGGCCTGCCAGTAAAGCGGCGAATTCTTGCCGATCTTGTTCAGCGCCTCGACGGCCTTGGGGACCATCTGGAACTGCTCGTAGAGGCCGGCGACCATCAGCCAGGCGAAGTCGTGCTCCGGCCTCAGGTAGGCGGCCAGCTGATAGAAGATCAGCGCCAGGTCGGCGCGCGCATTGCGTGGGTCGGACGACAGGATGCCGCCGATGTCGAACAGGATCTCGGAGATGCCTGAAGCCGGCGTCGGTTGCGGCGGCATCGGCGCGTTGGGAGCGATCAGGCCATCCATCACCACGGCGTCGCTGTACTTCTCGCCGTAGGTCTTGAGGAGATCGCGCGCCTCGGCGGCCTTGCCGAGCCGCATCAAGCCTTCGGCGACGGCCACGGTCGTGCGCAGGCCGTTCTTGTCGAGCGCCATGGCGCGGCGGTACTTGGCCTCGGCCGCAGCCTTGTCGCCGGCCATCTCGTCGATCTGCGCGTCGATCACCAGTGCCGGCGCTTCGGCGCGCTCGCCGGCCGCGGGCTTCAGCTTGGCGACGCGCGCGCGCGCGGCGGCGTAGTCCTTCTCGCCGGCCTTCAGCCACGCAAGCACATACTCGCGCAGCGGGCCGAGCTGGCTGTCA
>DATGZZ010000506.1:0-5616 GCA_035296945.1 Reyranella sp. | reverse complement strand
GCGTGGGACTACACCTTGAGCGTCGCCGAGGAGGCGGCCGCGGCCGGCTTCGACGAGATCCAGTTCGACTACATCCGCTTCCCCGATACCGGCGGCCTGGCCTTCGCCAATGCGTCCGACGAGAACGGCCGCGTGGCGGCGATCACCGGTTTCCTCCGCGAGGCGCGCAAGCGCCTGGTGCCGTACAACGTGTTCACGGCGATGGATTCCTTCGGCTACGTCTGCTGGAACCAGAACGACACCGGCATTGGCCAGAGACTCGAGGACCTTGCCACGGCGGTCGACATCATCTCGCCCATGCTCTATCCGTCGGGCTTCCAGTTCGGCATCCCCGGCTACCGCAATCCGGTGCAAAACTCCTACGAAATCGTCCACCTCTCGCTCGAAGAATGTAAGCGGCGGACGGCGAACACGGCGGTGCGGTACAGGCCGTGGCTGCAGGCATTCACCGACTATGCCTTTGGCGGAAAGGTCTTCGGCGCCGATGAGATTGCCAAGCAGACCAAGGCGTCGCGCGACGCCGGCAGCGACGGCTGGATGCTGTGGAATCCCCGCAATGTCTACACGACCAATGAGATCAAGCCCGAGCCCCCTGAGAGCAAGGCCAAGGCGGCCCGCTGAAGCGTTGCGGATCTTCCTTGTCGGTCTGATCTGCCAGGTCGCCGTCGCCTGCACGGCGCCGGCGACGCCTGCCGCCGCCGCGCCACCCACGACCTCTCCCAGCCAGGCCGCCGAGGCCATCGGCGCCATCGTGCGCGACGAGATCGCCAACGGAAAGGTGCCGGGCGCCGTGATCGTGCTGGGCATCGGCGATCGCATCGTCGTGCGCCAGGCATACGGCAACCGCTCCGTGATGCCCTCGGTGCAGCCCGCCACCCTCGACACGATCTACGACGCCGCTTCGCTCACCAAGGTGATGGCGACGTCGGTGGCGATCATGCAGCTGGTCGAGCGCGGCCAGATCGATCTCGACCGGCCGGCCGCCGCCTACTGGCCGGCCTTCGCCGCCAACGGCAAGGGCGACATCACCGTCCGCCAGCTCATGACGCATTATGCCGGCCTGCCCGCCGGCATCCCGACACGCGCCTGGTCGGGGGCCGAGGGCGCGCTCGACGCCATCGTCGCCCTGAAGCCGCTGGCGCCGGCCGGCACGCGGTTCGTCTACAGTGATGTCGACTTCATCGTGCTGGGCGAGATCGTGCGGCGGGTGTCGGGCCAACCGTTGGACGCCTATGCCGCTAAAAACATCTTCCAGCCGCTCGGCATGCGTGACACGGCCTTCCGGCCGTCCGTACCGCGGGACCGTATCGCGCCGGCCGACCGCGAAGGCGGCGAACTGCGCTGGGGCGAGGTCCAGGATCCGATCGCCTATCGCATGGGCGGCGTTGCGGGCCATGCCGGCGCTTTCACCACTGCCGACGATCTCACGAAGTTCGCGCAGATGATGCTGGCCGGCGGCAAGGGCGTGCTGAAACCGGCCTCGGTCGCGGCCATGACGCAGCCGCAGAGCCCGCCCGGCGGTTCAGCCTTGCGCGGCCTCGGCTGGGACATCGATTCGCCTTACGCTGTGTGGTTGGCGCCGTCCTTCTCGACGCAATCCTATGGGCACACCGGCTATACCGGCACGGCGATCTGGATCGATCCCGCGACCAAGACCTTCCTGATCGTTCTCACCAACCGCCTGCATCCGGACGGCAAGGGCAGCAACCTGCAGATGCTGCGGCGCCTCTCGACCGTGGCCGGTGCGGCGTCACGCGGCGAGCAGAGCCGGGTGATGTCGGGCATCGACGTGCTCGAAGCCTACGGCTTTCGTCAGCTCGCCGGCCGCCGGGTCGGGCTCATCACCAATCGCTCGGCGCTCGACTCGGCGGGACGGCGCACCGCCGACGTCCTGCACCAGGCCGGCGCTAAGCAGGGCGGAGGCCCGCAGCTTGTCGCGCTGTTCAGCCCCGAGCACGGGCTCGATGCAGCCGCCGAAGGCAAGATCGCCTCCGGACGCGACCGGGCGACCGGCCTGCCGGTGTTCAGCCTCTATGGCGAGACGAGGCGACCGACGCCGGCCATGTTGGCCGGCCTCGATGCGCTGATCTTCGACATGCAGGATGTCGGCGCGCGTTACTACACCTATCCCACGACCATGGCCTATGCGATGGAGGCCGCGGCCGCCAACAAGCTCGACTTCTATGTGCTCGACCGGCCCGACCCCATCACCGCGAACACGGTGCAGGGGGCGGTGCTCGATGACGATCTCACCTCTTTCATCACCTACCTGCCGCTGCCGGTGCGTCACGGCATGACGCTGGGCGAGCTGGCGCGGCTGTTCAACACCGAGAAGAAGATCGGCGTCCGGCTGCATGTCGTCACCATGCGGCGCTACGAGCGGACGATGTGGTTCGACCAGACCGGCTTTGCCTGGGTGCCGCCGTCACCCAACCTGCGCAAGCTCGAGCAGGCGGTGCTTTACCCGGGCGTGGGCATGATCGAAGCCGCCAATGTCAGCGTCGGCCGCGGCACGGACACGCCCTTCGAGCTGATGGGCGCGCCTTGGATCGACGGCAAGGTCCTGGCCGATCATCTCAATGGTCGCAGGATCGCCGGCGTGCGCTTCGAAGCCGCGACCTTCACGCCGCGTGAGTGGGTCTATCCCGGTCAACGATGTGAAGGCGTGCGCATTGTGCTGACCGACCGCAACCGGCTGGACAGTCCGCTGCTCGGCGTCGAGCTGATGGCGGCACTCTGGCGCCTCTACGGCGACCGGCTCCAGATCGACCGCACGCTCAGCATGATCGGCTCACGGGCCTCGCTCGCGGCCATCAAGGCGCTGGCCGATCCGCGCGACATCGCGCAATCCTGGACGCCCGGCGTGACCGACTTCCTCACGAAGCGGCAGCCGCATCTGTTGTATTGATCGAGCGCTGGGGGCGCGCCACTCCAGTGGCGCGTCTTTCATGCTCTTCCGGACCGCGCGCCTCCCGGCGCGCTCATGAGCATGAGCGAGCGAGACGCTCGCGGTCCAGAAGACCATGACGCGCCACTGGAGTGGCGCGCCCCCAGCGATGACGAGCTCCGTCCTATTTCTATGCCGACCTTCCGGTGCGGCGACTGACCAAGCTACGCGGATTGCCGTGGACGGGCGACCTGATCCGCTGTGGCCTTCATGGCGGCGCGCAGCTCGTCGCTCGGCCGCACGTCGCGCGCGCGGCTGTAGATGGCGACCGCCACCAGCAACACCGCACACATGAATCCGAACAGGGTCCGATAGGCCAGGTCCGAACGCGATCCATCGGCCAGCGGCGCGAACGCACCGAGGATGGTCCCCGAAAGCGTCTGCATGCAGGCGACGCCCAGCATCACGCAGGTGTTCATGGTCGACATGCCGCGCCCGATCAGGCGGTCGGGGAAAATGCCCCGGCCGTGGGTCATGATCATGGTGCTGGACGCGCTGAAGAAGCCCATGGCGACGATCCCGCCGATCGCCAACCACAGGGACGTACCGCCCGCCAGGGCCAGCATTGCGAGAATCAGGGCGATGGTCACCGTGCCGCCGAAGGCGATCCATTTGCGCGTATCGAGGATCCGGTCGAGCGGCCCGAAGGTCAGCATGCCGACCTGATAGGCCAGCACTGCCGCCAGCAGCACGTTGCCCGACTGGATGATGGTGAGGCCATGCACTTCGCGAAGGAACGGGCCGCCCCACAATCCCTGCACGGTGAAGGTGCAGGCGTAGTTGCAGAAGTTCAGGGTCAGGATGAAGGGCAGCTGCGGATTGCGCAGGACCTCGACCATCCCGCGCAGCAGTTCGCCCGACGATTCGACCTTGCGCTGAAGGAAAGGATGATCGGGCGGCGCGTCGCGCACGACCAGCCAGACGGCGATGGCGGCGAGCGCGGTGAAGACCACCACGATGGCGAACACACCGCGCCAGCCGATCAGCTCGGTGCCCCAGGCCAGCGGCGTCGTGGCGAGGAGGTTGCCGATCAGGCCGATCGAGAGCACCAGCGAGGCCATCGTCGAGAAGCGGTCGGGCGGGAACCAGCGCGAGATCACCACCATGCTGCCGATCAGCATGACGCCGAATCCCGCCCCCATCAGGGCCCGGCCGGCCAGCAGGATCGGCCAGCCGGACGCCAGGGTGAACACGGTGGCGCCCACCACCGCCAGCAGCAGCATGCCGGTGACGGTGAGCCGCGGACCGAAGCGGTCGAAGAGAAAGCCGCAGGGGATCTGCATCGCCGAGAAGCCGAAGAAGAAGGCACCCGTCAGCGCGCCCAGTGCTTCCGGCCCGATGGCGAGGTCGCGCATCAGGTCGAGCCCGATCGTGACATTGGATGCCCGGAAGAAGTGGCTGGCGACATAGGCGGTCGCCAGGGTGGCGACGATGACCAGGCCCTGGCGTCGCAGGGCGGGTACGCTTGAAGGAGACAGGAGGTCTACTTCCCGACGAACACGGGCTTGCGCTTCTCCACGAACGCCTGCACCGCTTCCTTGTGGTCCGCGGTCCGCGAGGCCTGGACCAGGCGCTCGGCTTCGCGGTGCAGGGCCGTCGGGTAGTCGATGTGCAGCGCGTCGTCGAGATTGTCCTTCATGTTGCGCAGCGCCACGCGCGGCCCGTTGGCCAGCGATTTCGCGAACGCGAAGGCCTCGTCGCGCAGCTTGTCGTCGGGCACGACGCGGTTCACCAGGCCGATGCGCTCGCAGCGCTCGGCGTCGACCCGCTCGGCCGTGAACATCAGCTCGCGCGCCCGCGCCGAGCCGACAGCGCGCGTCAGCAGCCAGGCGATGCCATAGTCGCCCGACAGGCCGACCTTGGCGTAGCCGGTGCTGACGAAGGCCGACTGCGCGGCAATGCGGATGTCGCAGGCGAGCGCAATGGCGAGGCCGGCGCCGGCCGCCGCACCGGGCAGGGCCGCGATCGTGGGCTTGCGCACGCCGACCAGCGCGCCCGTGAGCGCCGCCTGACGCCAGCGCAGGTCGCTCAGGCGCTCCTCGAAGGTCATCTGGCCTCGCGGCCCGCGTCCGCCCATGCCCTTGACGTCGCCGCCGCTGCAGAAGGCGGTGCCGGCGCCGGTGATCAGGATGGCGCCGACTTGCGCGTCCTCGCCGCGCTCGCGGATCTGGGTGCGCAAGGCCGGCGTCAGCTTGTCCGACATGGCGTTGCGCGCCTCGGGCCGGTTCAGCGTGATCAGCGCCACGCCGTCGCGGACGGAACACAAAAGTTCGGTTGTGCCGGTATCGATTTCCATGGAAGCCTCCGTGCCATGACATTCCCGGTCACCGAACACACCGTCAAGACCGCCCGCCACACCACGGGCTATCTCGCCTGCGGAGCGGAAAAGGGTCCGCTGCTGATCTTCTGCCACGGCTGGCCCGAGCTCTCGCTGTCGTGGCGGCACCAGCTGCCGGCCTTGGCGGCGCTGGGGTTCCGCTGCGTGGCGCCCGACATGCGCGGCTACGGCCGCTCGAGCACTTATACGCGCCATGAGGACTTCGCTCAGGAACTCATCGTCGAGGACATGCTGGAACTGCTGGCCTCGCTCGGCCGCGACAAGGCCGTGTGGATCGGCCACGACTGGGGCAGTTCGGTGGTGTGGAACGTGGCCTCGCACCATCCGGGCA
>DATGZZ010000505.1:0-9581 GCA_035296945.1 Reyranella sp. | reverse complement strand
TTCCTGATCGGCCGGTCGCTGGCCAACAACATCCTCAACCTGCGCCTCGATCCCGTTGCCCGGCGCATCGTCGACGACAGGAAGCTCGACTGGACGGCCATTCTCGAGGAGGAACCCGACGCCGGCCTCGGCAACGGCGGGCTCGGCCGCCTCGCGGCGTGCTTCCTCGATTCCATGGCGACGATGCAGCTCCCGGCGATGGGCTACGGGCTGCGCTACGAGTACGGCATTTTCCGCCAGACCATCGAGAACGGCTGGCAACACGAGCATCCGGACAATTGGCTGCGCCATCCCGATCCCTGGGAGGTCGCCCGGCCGCAGGAGACGGTTGAAGTCGAGCTCGGCTGCTCGTTCAAGGTGCACAAGGGAACCCTTCGCGCAGTCTTCGGCAAGCCGTCGACCGTCCTGGGTGTTCCGTACGATCGCCCGATCGTGGGATACGGCGGCCGAACCATCAATACGCTTCGGCTATGGGCAGCCGCCACATCCGATGTCTTTGACCTCAAGGCGTTCAGCACCGGTGCGTTCGTGACCGCCCTGGCCCAGCGACTCGCAGCCGACTCGATCACCCGGGTTCTCTATCCCGACGATTCGACGACCTTGGGGCGAGGTCTGCGCTTCGTGCAGGAGTATTTCCTGGTCGCCTGCTCCCTGGCGGACCTCGTACGGCGCTTCCGGCGGCACAATGCCGATTGGAACACGCTGCCGGCCAAAGTCGCGATTCAGCTCAACGATACCCATCCCAGCCTGGCCGTTCCGGAACTGATGCGGATCCTGCTCGACGAAGCCGGCCTTGGATGGGACCAAGCCTGGGACGTCACGCGGCGCACGCTTGCCTACACCAACCACACCCTCCTGCCCGAGGCATTGGAAAAGTGGCCGCTGAGGTGGTTCGAGCTGATGCTGCCGCGTCATCTGGAGATCATCCTGGGCATCAACCAGCGCCTCCTGGACGAGGTGCGGACGCGCTTCCCGGGCGAGGAGCACCGCGTCGAGCGGATAAGCCTGGTCGAGGAAGGTGGTGAGCGCAAAATACGAATGGCCAACCTCGCCGTCGTCGGCTCGCACAGCACCAATGGCGTTGCGGCGATCCATTCGCGGCTGCTGCGCACCGCCACGATGAAGGATCTGGCCGACCTGTTCCCCGAGCGCTTCAACAACAAGACCAACGGCATCACGCCGCGCCGTTGGCTCTTGATGGCCAACCCGGCCCTCGCCGGCTGCATTACCGAGGCGATCGGCGACGGCTGGATCGGCGACCTCACCGAGCTCGCGATGTTGAAACCGTTCGCCGGCGATGCGGGCTTTCGCGACGCCGTCCGCCAAGCCAAGCGCCAGTCCAAGTCGCGTTTCACCAACTGGCTGAAATCGACCGCTGGCCTGGACGTCGATCCGGAGTCCATTTTCGACTGCCAGGTCAAACGCATCCACGAGTACAAGCGGCAATTGCTGAACGGGCTGCGCGTCGTCGCCTTGTACAATCGGCTGCGCGAGACCCCGCATCTTGCAACGGCGCCGCGCACGTTCTTTTTTTCGGGCAAGGCGGCCCCTGCCTATCGATTGGCAAAGCTGATCATAAAGTTTCTCAACAGCCTGGCCGACACGATCAACGCCGACCCCGTGATGCAGGGGCGCCTGAAGGTCGTTTTCCTGCCCGAATACTGCGTGTCGCTTGCCGAGCGGCTGATACCGGCGACCGACGTCTCCAACCAGATTTCGACCGCCGGCTACGAGGCGAGCGGAACCAGCAACATGAAATTCATGATGAACGGAGCGTTGACCATCGGCACGCGCGATGGCGCCACGATCGAGATGGCCGAGGCCGCCGGGGAGGAGAACTTCTTTCTGTTCGGGCTCGGCGCGGATCAAGTGGCGAGCGGCCGCGGCTGGTACACCCCGCAATGGCATTACGACAACGAGCCGGAGACGCGCAAGGCGCTCGACCTGATCTTCTCCGACCACTTCAACGCCAAGGAGCCGGGCATCTTCGAGCCGTTGCGCGACCCCCTGGTGGGCCGCGACCACTACATGCACTTGGCCGATCTTGCCGCCTATCTCGAGGCCGACCAACGGCTGCTGGAGCTGTATGCCGATCCGCAGGAATGGACGCGAAAGGCCATCCTGAACATTGCGAGTGCCGGGAAATTCTCCAGCGACCGTACCATCGCTGAGTACGCGAGCGAGATTTGGGGTGCCAAGCCGTGCCCGGTACCGTAGAGGGCGGAGTCCGCTTCGCCGGGGAGAGAGACCATGATCGAAGTCAACGGCATGGCGCATGTCATCCTCACGGTGAGCCAGTGGGACAAGGCGCGCGCCTTCTACGGCGAGCTGCTGCCCTTCCTGGGCCTCACCAAGGTCTATGACGGCAACAACTTCCTCTATCACGTGGGCGGCCGTACGGCGGTCGGCATCCAGCGCGCGGCGAAGGAGCACGAGGGCGAACGCTTCGTGCCCAGCCGCGTGGGCCTGCACCATTTCTGCATACGCGCCCGGTCTCGCGACGACGTCGATCTTGTGGCCGCCAAGCTGCGCGAGATGGGAGCCCATATCGATCGCGGCCCGATGACCGGCGACTGGGCGCCGGGCTACTACTACGTCGTGTTCGAGGATCCCGACGGCATCCGCCTGGAAGTGAACTTCATTCCCGGCAAGGGCCTCTTGGTCGGCGACAAGCCGCTCAGCCCCTCGAGCGATCCCGACTGGAACCAGGACCCGACCCCGCGCTTCTGACCGGCGGCTTGACGCTTCCACCATGATGGATGAATATCCATTATAGTGGATATCAACGATCGCATTGCGGCGCGCGTGCGCCAGATCCGGGATGGGCTCGGGCTGGCGCTCGATGCCCTGGCCGAGCGCTCGGGTGTCAGCCGCTCGATGATCTCGCTGATCGAGCGCGGCGAGAGCAGCCCGACGGCGGTCGTGCTCGAGAAGCTTGCGACCGGCCTCGGCGTGCCATTGGCTTCGCTGTTCGATGCGCCGGCGGCATCGGCCGATCCGGTGTCGCGTCGCAAGGACCAGGTCGAATGGCGCGATCCCGCCTCGGGCTACGTTCGCCGCAACGTCTCGCCAACCGGTTTTCCGACGCCCTCGCAGATCGTTGAGGTTGTCTTTCCTGCCGGCGCGCGCGTGGCCTACGAGACCGCGGCGCGGCCGGGCGTGACGCATCAGCAGATCTGGGTGCTGCAGGGCGCGCTCGAGGTGACGCTGGGCAAGACCCGCCACGAACTCGGCGCCGGCGACTGCCTTGCCATGGTGCTCGACCAGCCGATCACCTTCCGCAACCGCACGGCCAAGCCCGTCCGCTATGCCGTGATCATCGACCATCGGCCGTGATGGACGCCGTCGACGTCGGCGCCGCGCTCACCAGCGCCGTCCTGCATGCCGGCTGGAATGCCGCGGTGAAGGCAAGTCGCGATCCGCCGCGCGCCATGACCGCGCAGATGCTGCTGAGTGCCGTGCTGGTGCTGCCGGGCCTCTTGTGGTCCGGCCTGCCGCCGCTGGCCGCATGGCCGTGGATCGCCGGGTCGACGCTGATGAGCGTCGTCACCGTCGGGGCGTTGCTGCGAGGCTATGAGCTCGGCGGCTTCGGCCTGGTCTATCCTGTCGCCCGCGCCATCGCGGTCGTGCTGGTCGTGCCGCTGGTCGCCACTTTCGCCGGCGGCTGGCCGGGGACCGCTGCCCTGGGCGGCATTGCCGTGATCGCGCTGTCGCTTGCCTTGCTCGCCTGGGAGACCGTGCGCGACCGCGGCGTGCCGCTGCAGGCATTGGCCTGGATCTTCGCCGCCGGTGTCGGTGCCGCGGGCTACATCCTGTGCGACGCGCAGGGCGTGCGCGCCTCGGGCTCGCCGTGGGCCTACGGCTTCGTCGTCTCGATCACCAATGCCGCGGCGATGTGCTGGCGCCAGCGCCACAACGGTGCACCGTGGGCGCAGCTGCAGGGCCAGTGGCTGGTCGCCGTCCCGGCCGCCGTGGCGTCCGTCGCCTCGTACCTGCTCATCCTCTGGGTCTGGGGCCACGCGCCGATCGCGCCGGCCGCCGCCTTGCGCGACACCAGCGCGGTGTTCGCCATCCTGATCGCCGTCGTCTGGCTGAAGGAGCCCTTCACGCGCACGCGCATCCTGGCCGTGCTGCTGGCGGCGGCGGCAGTGCCGCTCTTGCGCCTGGGGTGAAGCCCACATCGTTGGTCACAGGCAGTCCCCTCGACTTGTCGCACGCCTCTCTTACTTTCGGGCCAACGCAGACTGTCCGTGAAGGAGTTTTCATGACGCGTAAGGTGTCTGTTTTGTTGCGTTCAGCGTTCGGCATGCTTCTGGTTGGCAGCTGCGCATCCGGCCATGGCGTCGCGACGGACGGTCGTCGCGCGGTCATCGGCCTGGATGCCGATTCATTCCAGGCCTGTGCCGGCATTCCAACCCGCACGAAGCGCCTCGACCCACGGACCGAGATCCTCTCCTACGAGCTCAAGAACGAGAATGTCGGCGGCATGGAATTCAGCGTTCCACTGGTCGGCGGCGGCTTCAAGATCGCGGGCAGCGGCTCCTACTGCCACGCCATCATCCGCGTCGTCGACGGCAAGGTCGCCGAGGTCAACTATACCGGCGACAACGACGACTTCGTCGGCAAGGAGGGCGTTTGCGCGCCGATCGTGCGCGGTTGCCTTCGTGCCCACGGCAAGGATCCCGAGGTGAAGACGGCCAACAAGGACCGTTAGAGGGTACTGTCGCCCCCCGACCGATCGGCGGATAATGTTGATGCGGCTGCCCAGGGCAGTCGCGAGCGCGTGCCGTGCGTTAAGTCCGTTCCCAATCGATCGAGGGAGGATTGCGATGGCGATCTATTGCGTGCTGGGAAGCTTCACCGAACAGGGAGTCCGCAACGCCAAGGACTCGCCCCAGCGGGCTGAAGCCTTCAAGGAAATGGCGAGGAAATGCGGGGTGACGGTCAAGGACGTCTACTGGGCGCAAGGCCAGTACGACGTCGTCACCATTCTCGAGGCGTCGGACGAGCTTGCCGTCACCTCGCTGGCCCTGAGCGTCGGCGCGCTGGGCAACATCCGCACCCAGACGCTGCGGTTGTTCTCGGCGGGCGACATGAAGGCGATCATCGAGAAGATGGCGTAGTCGCTCGGCGCAGCAGATAGGTGTCCATGATCCAGCCGTTGGCGCGGCGCGCCTCGCTGCGTCGGCGATGGATCTCCTCGGCCACGTCCTTGACCTTTCCTGCGATCAGGATTTCGTCGGGCGTGCCGAGATAGGCACCCCAGTAGATCTCGACGTCCTGGTCGGCAAAGCGCCTGAACGTGTCCTCGCCGTCGAGCAGCACGACGACGCTGTCGACGCCGGGCGGGAAGCCGTTCGCCAGCTTGCGGCCCGTCGTGATGGTGACGGCCTCGGCGATGCGGTTGAGCGGGATCTTGTGCGCGGCGGCCAGGGCCTGGATGGCGGTGATGCCGGGGATCACGTCGTAGTCGAAGGTGACGCCGGCATCCTTCAGCGCATCGAG
The DNA here is from genome assembly GCA_035296945.1 of Reyranella sp. Taxonomy (GTDB): domain Bacteria; phylum Pseudomonadota; class Alphaproteobacteria; order Reyranellales; family Reyranellaceae; genus Reyranella. The sequence continues at coordinate 4,076 of DATGZZ010000505.1, read as the reverse complement.
ATTGCGGATGGTGCTGTCGTAGAGCATGGGATCGCCCCACACGAGGAAGGCGCCGGTCTCGCCGTCCTGCACCTCGGCGATCAGCTTCTCGAACACGGCCTGCTTGGCTTGGTTCAGCTCATCGACGCAGGCGCGATAGTCGGCGGGCGTGACGTCACGCGGCGGACTCGGTGCTTCGGCGACGCGATACGTCCGCCCCTTGACATGGCGTCGCAGAATCTCTTCACGCAGGGCGCGCAGCTTGGTCTTGGCCGCGCCCTTGTCCAAGACGAAGAACACGTCGACGCAGTTCAGCGCCTGCACGGCCTGGACCGTGAGCTGGTCGGGATCGCCGACGCCGATGCCGATGACGAGGACCTTCTTCATGCGGGCCTTGTCGCCTCGATTCAGGCGCCCGTCCAGGCCCGCCGCGTCGTCGAGAAGGCGAGCAGGGCCGAGAAGGCCACGATGCCGACGGCGACGCAGGCATAGAGACCCGACATGCCCCAGCCGAACTGGTCGAGGGCTAAAAGGCTGCCGCCGGCGGCGATGGTGATGCGGGTGAGATTGGCTGCGACCGGCCAGTACATCTCGCCCGTGCCTTGCGACGCGAAGTAGAGCGCCATGGCGACACCGAAGAAGCCGTAGGCCGGGCCGACGATGCTGAGATAGTGGCGGCCCGAGGCCAGCGCCCGGGGATCGGCGGTGAACAGGCCGAGCCAGAGATCGGGCCAGATCGCCACGACGATGCCGATCACCGCGGCGATGCCGCCCGCCATGGCGGCACCCGTCCAGGCCAGCCGCTGGGCGCGGGCGTACTGGCGCGCGCCGATGTTGGTGCCGACCAGGGCGGTGAGCGTCGCGCCGATGCCGAAGCTGATGGGGATCAGCATGTATTCCAGGCGGCTGCCGATGCCGTAGCCGGCGATGGCGCCGTCGCCTTCGCGACCGATCAGGCCGGTGACGACCAGCACGGTGCCGTTGGTCAGGATGACGACCAGGCAGGCGATCAGGCCGACCTTCAGGATGTCGCGGAACGCCGCCCACTTGAAGCCGCTCTGCGGCCAATGCAGACGCAGCGCCGCCTTGGGACCCAAAAGCTTGCTCAGCATCCAGACGGCGGCAAGGGCGAAGGAGATGACGGCCGCGAGCGCCGGTCCGCGGATGCCGAGCGCGGGCAGGCCGAACCAGCCCAGGGTCAGCGCGCCGGTGAGCGAGATCTGCAGCGCCGCGGTGGCGACCAGCGCGTAGCCGGGAGTCTTCATGTCGCCGGTGCCGCGCAGCACCGAGGCCATCGAATTGGCGACCCAATGGGCGGCGCAGCCCAGGAACAGCACCGTGGCGAAGGCCTCGGCGCGGTCGAGGGCCGCGCCGCTGCCGCCCAGCGCACCGAAGATCGCGCGGCCGAAGCCCACGAACACGACGGCGAACAGCACCGACATGCCGAGCGCGATGGCGAGCGCATGGACGGCCGCTGCCTCGGCCGCGGCGCGGTTGCCCGCGCCCAGGGCCCGCGCCACCGAAGAGGAGATGCCGCCGCCCATGGCGCCGGCCGACATCATGCCGAGCGTCATCTGGGTCGGGAAAACCAAGGCCAGGGCGGCCAGATCGACGATGCCGAGCCGGCCCACGAACCAGCCGTCGGAGATGCTGACCAGGCTCTGCATGGCCACGTTCAGCACATTGGGCATGGCGAGGGCGAGAATGGTGGGCACGATCGGCCCGGCCAGCATCATCTGCCGGCGCTCGGCGGGACTCATGGATTACTCGCGTAGAAACAACTTCCCTGTCATCCCGAGCGCAGCGAGGGACCTTTATTCATGGCCTTAAAGGTCCCTCGGCCTTCGGCCTCGGGATGACAACCTTCGCCAAGATGACAGAGTTTGGCTGGTCCCCGCGCGAGCTTATCTCATGGCGCCATCAGAGGGGGGCCATCAGGCCCGGCCGCACAGCGTCAGGATCGTGTTGGCGAGCTGATCCACGGTGCGGATTTCGGCGATCAGGTTGATGGGGAGGGAGACGTCGAAGCGGTCCTCGAGCGCCATGATCATGTCCATGAGCGTCAGCGAATCGATGGTCGAGCCGTCGGAGATGATCGTCGTGCCCGTGATCGGCCTGTCGCCGGCCTGGTAGGGCAGAAGCTGATGGCGGATCTCGCGCATCACGTCCAACTGCAGGGATACGCGCTCCGCATTGTCGGCAATCAGGTCAACCGTGCTCTGCAAATCACTCTCCGCCGAATGACGCCGATGACATGAGACATCAATTGGCACTTCGAGGGAAATAACGTTTGGTTACCAAACGTTGCGAAGGCTAATCGGCTGCGAGCGGCGTCGGCGCCAGCCAGCGATCGAAATCGCGCAGGGCGCGTGCACTGAGGGCCTGCTTGCGTTCCTTGCCGCGCACGGTGCCCTCGATGGGCGGGAACAGGCCGAAGTTGACGTTCATCGGCTGGAACGTCGTGGCGTCGGCGCCGCCGGTGATGTGGCCCAGCAGCGCGCCCATCGCCGTCGTCGCGGGTGGGGCCGCTGACACCGTTCCCAGACGCTCGGCGGCAGCGAAACGGCCGGTCATCAGGCCGACGGCAGCGCTTTCGACATAGCCCTCGCAGCCGGTGATCTGGCCGGCGAAGCGCAGCCGCGGCATGGCTTTCAGGCGCAGCGTGGCATCGAGCAGGCGCGGGCTGTTGAGGAAGGTGTTGCGATGCAGCCCGCCCAGCCGCGCGAACTCCGCGTTCTGCAGGCCGGGTATGGTGCGGAACAGCCGCGTCTGCTCGCCGTGCTTCAGCTTGGTCTGGAAGCCCACGATGTTCCACAAGGTGCCGAGCGCATTGTCCTGGCGCAGCTGCACGACGGCCCACGGCCGATGGCCGGTGCGCGGATCGCGCAGGCCGACCGGCTTCATCGGCCCAAAGCGAAGCGTCTGCGGTCCGCTGGCCGCGATCACCTCGATCGGCTGGCAGCCGTTGAAGTAGGGCGTGTTGTGCTCCCACTCCTTGAACTCGGTCTTGTCGCCCGCCAGCAGGGCCGCGACGAAGGCGTCGTACTCCTCCTTGTTCAGCGGGCAGTTGAGATAGTCGGCGCCGTCGCCGGCCGGGCCGCCCTTGTCGTAGCGCGACTGCTTCCAGGCGATCGACAGATCGATGCTCTCGTGGTGCACGATGGGCGCGATGGCATCGAAGAAGGCGAGCGCTTCTTCGCCGCTCAGCGTGCGGATTGCCTCGGCCAGCGCCGGCGAGGTGAGGGGGCCGGTGGCGACGATCACGCTGTCCCAGTCGGCCGGCGGCAGGCCCGCCACCTCCTCGCGCCTGAGCTCGACCAGCGGATGGGCGAGCAGCGTCTGCTGCACGGCCGCGGAGAAGCCGTGGCGGTCGACGGCGAGCGCGCCGCCCGCCGGCAGCTTGTGGGCGTCGGCCGCGCGCATGATCAACGAGCCCGCGCGCCGCATCTCCTCGTGCAGCAGGCCGACCGCGTTGTTGGCGGCATCGTCGGAGCGGAAGGAGTTCGAGCAGACCAGCTCGGCCAGGCTGTCGGTGAGGTGAGCATCGGTGCCGCGCACCGGCCGCATCTCGTGCAGCACCACGGGCACGCCGGCCGACGCGATCTGCCACGCGGCCTCCGAGCCCGCGAGCCCGCCCCCTACGACATGTATTGGCTTGGCGCTTGACGTCATCCCGTCCGACCTGAAACCGTGCGCCTCCTTACATGGGGGAGCCCACAATGGCCATCAAGTTTCACAATCCCAAGACGGTGTCGCTGGCCGGCAACTACAGCCTCGGCGCCGAGGTGCCTGGGGGCGCCCGCCTGTTCTATGTCTCGGGCCAGGTCGGCACCGATTCCAAGGGCAAGCTGCAGGCCGGCATCGACAAGCAGGTCGATCAGGTCTGGAAGAACATCATCCAGGTGCTGAAGAGCGCCGGCATGGGCCTCTCCGACATCGTCAAGGTCAACGTCTTCCTGACCGACAGCCGCTTCATCGCGCCCTATCGCACGATCCGCGATCGCTACTTCCCCAACGCGCCGTTTCCTGCGTCGACTCTGCTGATCGTGCAGGGCCTGGCCGATCCCGGCATGCTGGTCGAGGTTGAGGTGGTCGCT
>DATGZZ010000504.1:0-2194 GCA_035296945.1 Reyranella sp. | reverse complement strand
TGGCGATGGTCGCCGCGATTGAAGACCTGGCCCGCCGCCATGCCGATGCGCATGGCGATCTCGGCCGTCATGGGTTCTGAGTTGGCGCGGCCGCGAACGCCGTCGGTGCCGAAGAGATGACGTGACATAGAATGCGGTTTTATCGCATTACCCGCGACACGGCGAGGGCCTGTCGCGTGCCGGCAACGTCGTGGACCCGCACAAAGGCGGCACCACGCCGGGCGGCTTCGACGGCGAGCCAAATCGAGGCCGGATCGCGCTGGCGCGGCTCCTCGATGCCGGTCAGCCGGCCGATGAAGCTCTTGCGCGAGGCGCCGATCAGCACGGGATAACCGGCCTCGGCCAGGCGGCCCGCTCCGGCGACCAGATCGACGTTCTCCTGCACGCTCTTGCCGAAGCCCAGGCCGGGATCGAGGGCGATGCGCTCGCGCGCGATCCCGGCGACCTGGCAGGCCTCGGCGCGCTGCACCAGGAACTGGCGCACCTCTTCGACGACGTTGGCATAGGGCGGCACGACGTACTTCTCCTCCGGCCGGCCCTGCCGGTGCATCAGCACCACCGGCGCGCCGCGCTCGGCGATCAGCGAGATCAAGGCCGGATCGTCCTGCAGTGCCGAGACGTCGTTGACGATGCGTGCGCCGGCGTCGAGACAGGCGCGCGCCACGGCGGCACGGCGGGTGTCGATCGACACCACGACTCCACGCTTGGCCAGGCCCTCGATCACGGGCAGGACGCGCTGCAGCTCTTCGTCGGCATCGATCGGCCGCGAACCGGGGCGCGTCGACTCGCCGCCGACATCGACGATGTCGGCGCCCTCAGAAACGAAACGCAGGCCATCGTCGATGGCCTGCGTGGGTTTCAGGCGTTCGCCGCCATCTGAGAACGAGTCCGGCGTCACATTGACGATCGCCATGATCCTCGGGCGATCGAGGGCGACGCCGGCAAAGCTTGCGATCAAACGCCCGGCTGCGGCTCGGGATTGGCGCCCGGCGACGGGCCGGCGCCCTGGCCGGAGCTGGTCGGCACCGAGGCGCGGCGGCGGCGGTCGGCAGGGCCGGCGCCACCGGTGTCGTCGCGCACGATCTTCTCGCCGCGCAGGATCGTGCCGATCTCGTCGTTGGACAGCGTCTCGTACTCGAGCAGCGCCTTGGCAATGAGATGCAGGTCCTCGAGATGGTCGGTCAGGATCTGGTGCGCCCGGCCTTCGGCCTCCTCGATCAGGCGACGAACCTCCTGGTCGATCAGCTGGGCGGTGGCCTCCGAGACGTTCTGCGTCTGGGTTACGGCGTGGCCCAGGAAGACTTCCTGCTCGTTGGCCTGGTAGCGCACGCGGCCGAGCTTCTCGGACATGCCGTAGGCAGTGATCATGCCGCGCGCCGTCTGCGTCGCGACCTGGATGTCGCTGGCCGCGCCCGTGGTCACGTTCTCCGGTCCGAAGATGATCTCCTCGGCGATGCGGCCGCCGAACATGATCGCCAAGCGGGACTCGAGGAACTGCTTGGTGTGGCTGAGATGGTCGCGCTCCGGCAGCTGCATGGTGACGCCGAGCGCCCGGCCGCGCGGGATGATCGTCACCTTGTGCAGCGGATCGCTCTTGGGCACGTGCATGGCGACCAGCGCATGGCCCGCCTCATGGTAGGCCGTGAGCTTCTTCTCCTCGTCGGTCATGGCCATCGAGCGACGCTCGGTACCCATCAGCACCTTGTCCTTGGCGTATTCGAAGTCGGCCATGGTGACCAGGCGCTTGCCGACGCGCGCGGCGCGCAAGGCGGCCTCGTTCACCAGGTTGGCAAGGTCGGCGCCCGAGAAGCCCGGCGTGCCACGGGCAAGAACCCGCGGATCGACGTCCGGCGCCAGCGGCACCTTGCGCATGTGGACCTTGAGGATCTTCTCGCGGCCGCCGACGTCGGGGTTGGGCACGATGACCTGGCGGTCGAAGCGACCCGGACGCAGCAGCGCGGGGTCGAGCACGTCGGGGCGGTTGGTGGCGGCGATCAGGATGACGCCTTCGTTGGATTCGAAGCCGTCCATCTCGACCAGCAACTGGTTGAGGGTCTGCTCGCGCTCGTCGTTGCCGCCGCCCAGGCCCGCGCCACGATGGCGGCCGACGGCGTCGATTTCGTCGATGAACACGATGCAGGGCGCGTTCTTCTTGGCCTGCTCGAACATGTCGCGCACACGGGAAGCGCCGACG
>DATGZZ010000503.1:0-7838 GCA_035296945.1 Reyranella sp. | reverse complement strand
GACCAGGAAGAAGCGATGACGCTTGCCGACCGCATCGCCGTGTTCATGGACGGCCGCATCGCCCAGGTCGGCACGCCGCGCGAGGTCTACGCCCGGCCGCGGACGATGGCGGTGGCGGGCTTCGTCGGCACGCCGCAGATGAACCTGCTGCCGGGCACATGGCAGGCCGGCGCGGTCACCGTGGCTGGCCACGCTCTGCCGGTAGCGCAGATCGCTGCCGAGCGGCGCGACGTCGTGCTCGGCGTCCGGCCGAGCGATCTGCGGCTGGCCTCCTCCGGCCTGCCGGCACACATCGAGCGCATAGAAGATCTCGGCGACAGCGCCATCATCAGCCTGTCGATGGCGGGCCAGATGCTGAAGCTCAAGACCGACCGGCTGCCCGCGGCGGCCGACGGCGACAACGTCTTCGTGGGCTTCGCGCCCGAGGCCGCGCACCTGTTCGACCCCAAGGACGGCCAGCGGCTCTGAACGGCGGACGACAACAAGGGATGACTGCAATGGCAAAGACCAAGCCGAACGTCGTGCTGATCCTGAACGACGACATGGGCTATTCCGACCTCGGCTGCTACGGCGGCGAGATCGAGACGCCCAACCTCGACCGGCTGGCCCGCCAGGGCCTGCGCTTCTCGCAGTTCTACAACACCGCACGCTGCAGCCCGTCACGTGCCTCGATGATGACCGGCCTGCATCCGCACCAGACCGGCGTCGGCATCCTGACCTACGATTCGGGGCCCGAGGGCTATGCCGGCAACCTCAACAAGCGTTGCGTCACCATTCCGCAGGCGCTCAAGGCCAGCGGCTACAAGTCCTACATGAGCGGCAAGTGGCACGTCGCCAGCAGCCTGACCAAGCCGACCGACACCTGGCCGCTGCAGCGCGGCTTCGACGAATTCTTCGGCACCATCATCGGCGCCGGCAGCTTCTACGATCCCAACACGCTCACGCGCGGCAACGACAACATCGAGCACGAGGCCAAGGCAGATCCGACGTTCTTCTACACCGATGCGATCAGCGACCAGGCCGTGGCCTACATCGACCAGCATTGCCGCGAGCAGCGCGAGACACCGTTCTTCACCTACGTGGCCTACACGGCACCGCACTGGCCGTTGCACGCCCATGACGAGGACATCGCCAAGTACAAGGGCCGCTTCGACAAGGGCTGGGACAGGCTGCGCGAGGAGCGGCTCGGCAAGCTGGTCGAATGGGGCATCCTCAAGAACTCCTGGAAGCTCACCGACCGCGATCCGACCCAGCCGCAATGGACCGAGGCCGAGCACAAGGCCTGGCTGCTGCGCTGCATGGAGGTCTATGCCGCCCAGATCGACCGCATGGACCAGGGGATCGGCCGCATCCTCGCCGCGCTCGAGAGGAACGGCCAGCTCGACAACACGCTGCTGATCTTTCTCGCCGACAACGGCGCCTGCGCCGAGGATATTCCCGAGGACGTCACGGTCGACGAGCTGGTGCACAAGCTCATGATCGCGAAGTCGCACACGCGCAGCGGCGAGCCCGTGCACTTCGGCAACGATCCCTCCCGCATGCCGGGGCCGGAGAACACCTATCAGAGCTACGGCACGGCCTGGGCAAACCTGTCGAACACGCCGTTTCGCCTCTACAAGCACTGGATCCACGAGGGCGGCATCTCGACGCCCCTGATCGTCCACTGGCCGGCGGGCATCAAGGACAAGGACCAGATCCGCCACACGCCAGGCTACCTGCCCGACATCATGGCGACGATCCTCGATGTCACCGGCACGCCCTACCCGGATACCTGGGAGGGGCAGAAGATCGAGCCGCTCGAAGGCCAGTCGCTGGCGCCCGCCTTCGCGCGCGATGTCGCCGAGCGGCCGCCGATGTTCTGGGAGCATGAAGGCAACGCCGCGGTGCGCATCGGCAAGTGGAAGCTGGTGCGCAACTATCCCGGTCCGTGGGAGCTTTACGACATGGAGGCCGATCGCACCGAGCTGCACGACCTCGCGGCCCAGCATTCTGACCGTGTCGCCGACATGGCGCGGCAGTACGAGGCCTGGGTCAAGCGCTGCGGCGTGCTCGACCGCGAGAAGATCGTGAAGCTGATGGCAAGCCAGGGCGTCACGCGCGCCTTCTGGGAAAAGTAGGCCGCCCGGCCATGCCCTCGTGCTGCACGCCCGATGGCAGCGGACGCGGCGCCGGCGCGGACCGGCATGTGCGCACGCCTGAGCCGGCCGCACCGCTTGCTGCTCCCGAGCTCATCGCGATCGGCGCGCGCAGCTTCGTCATGGGCAACGACTCGGCCGATGCCGTGCCGGGCGACGGCGAAGGTCCCGCACGGCGCGTGACGCTCGGCGACTACGCCATCGCGCCGGCCACCGTCACGAACCGGGAGTTCGCCGACTTCGTGCGGGCGACCCGTTATGTGACGGACGCCGAACAGGCCGGTTCGTCCTTCGTCTTCTACCTGCAAGCGCCGGCGGCCCTGCGGCAGTCGGCGCGACAGATCGTGCGCGGCCTGCCGTGGTGGCTGCCGGTCGCCGATGCCTGCTGGCAGCGCCCCGAGGGCCCGGGCTCGGACGTCCGCGACCGCCCCGATCATCCCGTCGTCCATGTCTCCTGGAACGACGCGCAGGCCTATTGCGATTGGGCCGGGCTGCGCCTGCCGAGCGAAGCGGAATGGGAGTGCGCGGCGCGCGGCGGGCTCGAAAGCCGGCGCTTCGCCTGGGGCGACGACCTGCCCGGGGCCGACGGCATGCCGCGCTGCAACGTCTGGCGCGGCACGTTTCCGGCCGCCCCTGCCCATGGCTGGACGCCGGGTCCGATCGCCGCGCGCAGCGGCGAGGCCAATGGTCTCGGCCTGTTCAACTGCTGCGGCAATGTCTGGGAATGGTGCGCGGACTGGTACAGCCCTGCCTATCACCGCGAGACGACGGCCGCCGATCCTCGCTTCGAGCGGCCGACCGGCCAGCGGTCCATGCGCGGCGGCTCCTTCCTCTGCGACGACAGCTACTGCAATCGCTACCGGGTTGCCGCCCGCCACGGCAACACGCCGGACAGTGCCGCCAGCAATATCGGCTTCCGGGTCGCGCGCTGACGACCGCTACTCGACGCGGACCATGGCCGCCGGATCGATCTCCAGCCAGACGCGGCTGCCGATCTCGAAGACCACGTTGGGTCCCGTCGAGGCGCGCAGCGGCTTGGCCGCGCCCAGTGGCCGAACCTGATAGTCCCAATATTCGCCAAGATAGGAGCGCGCGGCGATCTCCGCCTCGACCGCCAGGTTCGCCCCGTTGGGCTTCTGACCGGTGACGCCGATGGCCTGCGGCCGCAGGGAATAGAGCAGACTGCCGGTACCGTTGGCGCCTTCGAGGCGGTTGGCGGCAGCCGCGAAACCGTCGAAACCGACATCGCCGCCCCGGCGCGTGCCTTCCAGGAAGTTGGTGCGGCCGATGAAGCCGGCGACGAACCGGCTTTTGGGCCGGGCGTAGAGCACGTGCGGCGCGTCGACCTGCTCGATGCGGCCCTTGTTCATCACCACGATGCGGTCCGACGTCACCATGGCCTCGGACTGGTCGTGGGTCACGTAGACCGTCGTGATCTTGAACTCGTCGTGCAGGCGGCGGATCTCGAAGCGCATCTCCTCGCGCAGGTTGGCGTCGAGGTTGGAAAGTGGCTCGTCGAGCAGCAGCACCTCGGGCTCGACGACGATGGCGCGGGCCAGCGCCACGCGCTGCTGCTGGCCGCCCGACAGCTCGGCCGGATAACGGGCCTTGAGGTTGCGCATCTGCACGACATCGAGGATGGCGTCGACCTTGCGGTCGATCTCGCCGCGGCTGAGCCTGCGCACCTGCAGGCCGAAGCCGACATTCTCGCCCACCGTCATGTTCGGCCAGATGGCGTAGCTCTGGAAGATCATCGACATGCGCCGCCTCTCGGGCGGCACGACGCTCCCCGGCGAGGAGATCTGCTGGCCGTCCATCTCGATCGAGCCGGTCGAGGGCGGCATGAAGCCCGCGATCATGCGCAAGGTCGTGGTCTTGCCGCAGCCTGACGGACCGAGCAGCGACACGAATTCGCCCGGCACCAGCTCCAGCGAGAAGTCGGCAACCGCTTCGACGGCGCCGTAGCGACGGGAGATGTTCCGGAGGACGAGCTTGCTCATGTCGCGTTACGCCTTAGCATGAAGTCGCGGCCCAGGGCCTTCTGGCCGATCCACAGGAGCGGCAGGGTCAGCACCTGCAGGATCAGGGCCAGAGCGGCGAGGTACTCGAAATTGCCTTCCTCGCTCATGTCGAAGATCATGACCGACGCCACCTTGGTATTGGGACCGTACAGGAAGATCGCGGCAGAAAGCTCGCGTGTCGCCGGGATGAAGATCAGCAGCCAGGCGCCGAGCAGGCTGCGCTTGAGCAGCGGCGCCACCACCCGGCGCAGCGCCGTCAGCCGGCTCCCGCCCAGCACGCGCACCGCCTCTTCCATCTCAGGATTGAGGGCGCGCATGGCCGCACTGGCATTGACGAAGCCGATAGGCAGGAAGCGCGTGGTGAAAGCCAGGATCAGGATCAGCGCCGTCCCGTAGAGGGCAAGGGGCGGCGGCGCATAGGCCGCGTAGAAGCCGATCGCCAGCACGACGCCCGGAATCACGAACGGCGCCACGCAAAGGAAGCCCAGAATGCCGCCGAACGGCACCAGCCGGCGCGTCACGATGTAGGCGACCCCCAAGGTCAGGATCACCGCCGCCGTGGCGCTGATTCCGGCATAGACGAAGCTATTGATCACCGACTTGGCCGCAGTGGCGTGTTCGAACAGCACGAAATGGAAGTTCCTGAGCGTGATGTTCTCCAGCCCGAAGCCGCGTCCCCAGGCCTTGGCAAAGGCCGCCTGGATCAGGAACAGGTAGGGCAGGAACACCGCCAGGGCCGCGACGAACATGGCATAGCCGAACATCGCCCAGCGCCAGCGTCCCAACAGGATGGGCCGCCGCTCGCCGCCCTTGCCGGTCAGCGCCACGAAGCCCTTGCGCCGCGTCATCAGGCGCTGGACCAGGATCAGCAGGATGGTGACGCCGAGCAACGGCATGGCATAGGCGGCCGCCACCTCGACCCGCACCGGATTGCCGAAGAACTGGAAGAGCTGCGTCGTCACGACATTGAAGCGCGCCGGGATGGCGATCATGGCCGGCGAGCCGAACAGCGCGATCGCCTCGAGAAAGCAGATGATCAGCCCACCCAGGATCGCCGGCAGCGCGAGCGGCAGGGTGACTCGCCACATCGTGCGCCACGGCCCCGCTCCCAGGATGTTGGCTGCATCCTCCATCTCCGACGAGACCAGCTCGAGCGCCGCCGTGGTGAAGATGAAAATGTAGGGGAACGAGTAGAGCGCGATGACCACGGCGAGGCCGGTGAAGCTGTAGATGTTGAACGGTCCTGCCTCGGCGCCGGTCACCATCGTGAAGAAGCGGTTGAGCCAGCCGGCATTGGGACCGGCCAGCAGGATCCACGCGACGGCGCCGGTGTAGGGCGGCGTGATGAAGGTCGCCAGCACCATCACACGAGTGAAGCCGCGGCCCGGCATGTCGGTACGCGCCACCGCCCAGGCGAGCGGCACCGCGAAGACGCCGGCCAGCAACGCCGACGCGCCGCCGAGCTTCAGCGAATTCATCAGCGCATCGACGTAGCGCGCCCGGCCATAAGCGGCGGCGTAGTTGGCGAAGGTGAACTCGCCGGTCTTTTCGGCCGTGAAGCTGGTGACCACCAGGTAAATGAACGGGCTCACCACCAGGAACAGCAGGATTGCGATGATCGCGATCCAGATCAGCCACGTCGAATCGAAGAAGAAGGCACGCCGCGGCGCGCCAGGTGTCGCGAGGACTGGCGTGGCGATTGCCATTACGCGATTGCTGTCATCCCGAGGCCGCAGGCCGAGGGACCTTTCCGGATCAGTAAAGGTCCCTCGCTACGCTCGGGATGACATCTGCTTTGCAGCATCTACCTGCCTAATTCCCGAACGTGTCCCGCCACTGCTCGATCACCTCGGGGATGCCCTTGTCGATCTCGGCCACTGTCGGCCGGATGGTCTTGAGTTCGCTGATCGGCTTGGCGCCCGGCGGCGACGGCACCTCCGGGCGAAGCGGGATGGCGAAGTGCTTGGCGTTGATCTTCGCCGCCTCGACCGAATAGAGATATTCCATGAAGAGCTTGGCGGCATTGGGATGCTTGGTGCCCTTCATGATCGCCGACGGCGCGATGATCAGCACCGAGCCGTCCGTCGGATAGGATACCGCGAGGGGATTGCCGCGCGAAGCGCTGAACAGGGTCGAGCCGTCGGCGCCTGCCGCCACCTGGCGCTCGCCGGCATTGAGCGCCGTCACCGTGTCGTTGATCGAGCGGCCGATCTGCGGCTTGTTCTTCTCGAGCTTGTCGAAATAGCTCCAGCTGTAGAGGTTCTTCATCGTCAGCACCCAGGTGCCGACATAGCCCGAGAAGCCGGGATGCCCGATCGAGACCTTGCCCTTCCATTTGATGTCCAGGAGGTCCTGCCACTTCTTGGGCGCTTCCTCGGCCTTCACCTTCGTGGAGTTGTAGGTGAGCACGACCAGCCCGGCCGAGGTCGCGTGATAGAAGCCCGCCGGGTCGAAATTGCGGAAAGCCGGAAGGATCTTGGATTCGGTCTCCGGCATGTATTTCTCGAAGCGGCCTTCGGCCGCCAGCCGCACGTAGTGGCCGACGTCGGTCGAGGAGAAGACGTCGCAGATCGTCTGGTTGTTCTTGAGGTCCTGCAGCAGGCGCTGATAGGCGACTTGCGCCGTCGTGCGCACGACGTTGACCTTAACGCCGGTCATCTCGGTGAAGCCGCGGCCCAGATCCTCCGCTCCCTCCGATGTGTAATGCGCGACGTACCAGGTGAGCTCACCCTCCTTCTTGGCGGCCTCCTCGAGAGCCTTGATATCCGCATGCGCCACCGGCGCAAAGGCGAGCGCTGCGACGAGCACCGCGATGAGCGCGAGCCCTGCCAACCCCTTCATTAGTTCCTCCCTGAGCGTGACTTCATTATTGTTTGGAGGGCATACGATCACACGATGAAACGGGCGACAAGCATGACACACCGCAAACGAGCGCATGACGGAAGATAAATCCGCTGGCTGGGGCGCCTACTACGAGAAGCTGCGCGAGCGGCCGCCGCGCCGCACATTGATCACAGCGCTCGATCGGTTCGGCGCCGCTGCGGCAGGCTCGCTCGCCGTCGACCTCGGCTGCGGCGACGGTCGCGACGTGATCGAGATGCTGCGTCGCGGCTGGCGCGTCGTCGCCATCGACAACGAGCCCGAGGCATTGAAGCAGCTGCAGGCACGGCCCTTGCCGCCGGGCCACGACCTCACCCCGATCCAGGCGCGCTTCGAGGACGTGCCGCTGCCCATCGGGCTCAGCCTGGTCAATTCCAGTTTCGCCATGCCGCTTTGCGAGCCCGCTGCATTCCGGGTGCTGTGGCAGCGCATCCGTGAAGCGTTGCCTGACGGGGGCCGGTTCAGTGGCCAGTGGTATGGCCCGCGCGATTCATGGGTTGGGCGGCCGGGCATGACATTCGTCAGCCGCGACGAAGCCATGACCATGCTTGACGGCCTCGCGCTCGAGATGTTCGAGGAGGAGGAAGCCGACGGCGTCACGCCGCGTGGCAACACCAAGCACTGGCACATCTTTCATATCGTTGCGCGAAGGCTAGGCTCATGAAAATCAGCCGCACGATCCTGATCGCGTCGCTATGCGCCAGCCTGCTGGCCTGCTGGCCGGCGACGGAGGAGGACCGCAAGGCACTGGTGGGGCTGTGGATGCCCGACGACGGATCCCGCCATACGATCGAATTCAAGG
>DATGZZ010000502.1:0-2027 GCA_035296945.1 Reyranella sp. | reverse complement strand
CTTCGTCGACGTGCCGGTCGAGCGCATCACCTCCAAGGCCTATGCCGTCGAACGGCGCGCCGGCATCGATCTCGCGCGCGCCCAACGCTGGACCGGCGGTCTCACCGTGAAGGAAGGTGCCGACACCACGCATCTCACCGCCGCCGACAGCAAGGGCAATGTCGTGGCCACGACGCAGACCATCAACAGCCTGTTCGGTGCGCGCTTCGTCGTGCCCGGTATCGGCATGGTGCCGAACGACTACATGTCGAACTTCGATCCGCGGCCGGGCAGTGCGCTGTCGATTGCGCCCGGCAAGCGCGTGACGACCTCGATGGCGCCGATGATGGCGCTCCGCGATGGCCGGCTGATCTATGCGCTCGGCCTGCCGGGCGGGCGTAAGATCTTCCCCTCGGCGTGGCAGGCGCTGATCAACCTTTTGGACCACGGCATGTCCCTGCAGGAGGCCGTCGAGGCGCCGCGTATCTGGACCGAGGGTCCGGTGCTCGAGGTCGAGCACGGCATCCCCGAGACGGTGCGCCAGGGCCTGAGCGCGCGCGGCCACAAGCTGCAGGTGATGCCGACCGTGGCGGGCGGCATGAACGCCATCCAGTTCCACGACGACGGCAGCATGACCGGCGCTGCCTGCTGGCGCGCCGACGGTTCGACGGTGGCATTGAGTGGCGGCTTGGCCCGTCCCGGCGTGCGGTTCGTGTTGCCCGGGTGACGGTGTGATCGGGGCAAAGTGGCGTCACCCACGTGAGGGATTTCATGGCTCCCTGGCTCGTCGATCTGGCTGCCGCGTCGTTGGCAATCACGGCCCACGAAGCTGCGGCCCCACGGCAGGTCCTGATCATCCGAATCTCGATCGCAGACCAGGACCGGTGGCGCCGGTCGTGCAGCGCGTTCGTGCTGCCAGGCTGATCGGCTGGTCTGCCGCCACGGATCTTTGGGCGAGAAGCGCCGCCGTCGATAACCGTCGGTTGAGGACCTGCGTATGCCGGCCTTGTCCCGGATTGAGCAAAGCCGTTCTTTCCTGGAGAATGGCTGAGCCTGAACCGGGGAAGGTCAAGAATGAAGATTTGCGCTCTTCGGTTGGTCGCAGTCCTTTGTGCCCTGCTGGCAGCGCACGTCGCTGCGGCCGCCGATCGTTTTCCTGAGACGACCTGGGAACGTGCAGACCCCGAGGCCGCCGGATGGTCGGCGAGCAAGCTCGCGAAGGCGGAGCAATGGTCGCAGCGCATTGGCTCGATCGCCGTGATGGTCGTGCATCGCGGAGCCGTCGTTGCCGAATGGGGCGACACGTCCGCCAGGACGCCGCTCGCTTCCGTGCGCAAGAGCTTGCTCAGCGCGTTGATCGGCAAAGCGGTCGAGCGCGGCGAGATCGATCTTTCCCGGCCGATCGGCGCGCTCGGCATCGACGACAATGAGCCGTCGCTGACCGCGGAGGAAAAGAGCGCCACGGTGCGCGACCTCCTGATGGCGCGATCGGGCATCTATCACACCGCTCTCTATGAATCGACGGCGATGGCGGCGCAGCGCCCGCGCCGCGGCAGCCACAAGCCAGGCAGCTTCTGGTACTACAACAACTGGGATTTCAACACGCTCGGCGCGATCTATGAGCATGCGGTGCGCTCGTCGATCTTCGATGCCTTCGAGCGCGAGATTGCCCGGCCGATCGGCATGCAGGACTACCGGCCGGCCGACGGCGAGTACTTCACAGGCGCGGCATCGGTCTACCCGGCCTATCCCATCCGCATGAGCGCCCGCGATCTTGCCCGTTTCGCCCTGCTCTACCTCTACAAGGGCCGCTGGCAGGATCGCCAGGTCGTCCCCGCCAAATGGGTAGAGGAGAGCACGCAGGCTTACTCGCCTTCGGGATTCGGTCCGGGCTACGGCTACCTGTGGTGGATCGGATCGATCAACGGCGGCTTTGCCCCATCGGTCGAGCTTCCCGAAGGCACCTTTTCCGCCCAGGGCGTCGGCGGTCAGTACGCCTTTGTCATCCCGCGCTACGACCTGGTCGTCGTGCGTCGCGGACGTCATGT
>DATGZZ010000501.1:0-3695 GCA_035296945.1 Reyranella sp. | reverse complement strand
TCGACACAGCCTCGCCCTTCAACACCCGGGCGACGGCCGCTCGCTTCTGCTCTTCCGTAAAATGCCTATGCTTCTTCATCCAGTTCCTCTCTACGAGAAACTGTCCGCTTTTTCCTGTCTCACTTTGGGGGGCCGGTACACTTTGGTGCCTGCAGTGATGGCACCCCCGGCGATCGAGCTCTCAGGCATCCAGAAGTCGTTCGGCAGCGTGCATGCCGTGCGCGGCGTGTCGCTGGCCATCGCCAAAGGCGCCATCACCGGCATCGTCGGCGAGAACGGCGCCGGCAAGTCGACCTTGATGAGCATCCTCTACGGGCTCTATCGCGCCGATGCCGGCGAGGTCCGCATCGACGGCCAGCCCATGCGCATGGACAACCCCCACGACGCGATCGCCCACGGCATCGGCATGGTCCACCAGCATTTCATGCTGGTCGACACCTTCACCGTGCTCGAGAACCTGGTGCTAGGCGCCGAGGGCGGGCCGCTGCTGGCAGGCGGCCTTGCCGCCGCGCGTGCCGAGCTCGAGCGGCTGGCCCGTGAATACGGGCTCTCCGTCAATCCCGACGCGAAGATCGCCGACCTGTCGGTGGGCGAGCAGCAGCGCGTCGAAATCCTGAAGGTGCTGTTCCGCGGCGCCAGGATCCTGATCCTGGACGAGCCCAGCGCCGTGCTGACGCCGCAGGAGACCGACCGGCTCTTCCGCATCCTGGCGACGCTGAAGGAACGCGGCGTCACCATCGTGCTGATCACCCACAAGCTGCGCGAGATCATGGCCGCGACCGACCATGTCTACGTCATGCGCCAGGGCCAGATCGTCGCCGACCGCCTCACCAAGGAGACCAATCCCGAGGAGCTGGCCGAGCTGATGGTCGGCCGTAAGGTGCGGCTCCAGCTCGACAAGGCGGCACCCAAGTCGGGCGAGGTGCTGCTGTCGGCCGAGAAGCTCAGCCTGGTCGATCATCGCGGCGTGCGCCTGCTCGACAATGTCGACCTGGAGTTGCGCGCCGGCGAGATCGTCGGCATCGCAGGCGTCTCGGGCAACGGCCAGACCGAGCTTTTGCAAATCCTGTCGGGTATCCGCCGGCCGACCGGTGGCACGCTCACGGTGCGCGGCCGGGTGATCGACGCCCACCATCCCAGCGATCCCGCCGAGATGCGTGCGCTCGGCCTGGCGCACGTGCCCGAGGATCGCCTGCGCCAGGGCATGGTGGCGGCCTTCCAGGCCTGGGAGACGTCGATCCTGGGCTACCAGGCCCAGGCGCCGTTCTGCCGCAATTACCTGCTCGACGGGCCGGCGGTCGGCCGGCATTGCGCCACCTTGATGGACCGCTTCGACGTGCGGCCGCGCGCGCCGGCGCTGCGCTCGTCGAACTTCTCCGGCGGCAACCAGCAGAAGCTGGTGCTGGCGCGCGAGATGGCGCAGGAGCCCAAGGTGCTGCTGGTCGGCCAGCCGACGCGTGGCGTCGATATCGGCGCCATCGAGTTCATCCATCGCGAGCTGGTGAAGAGCCGCGACAATGGCTGCGCCGTGCTGGTGGTCTCCGTCGAGCTCGACGAGATCCTCTCCCTGGCCGACCGCATCGTCGTGATGTTCGCCGGCCGCATTACCGGCGAGGTGCCGGCCGGCCACGCCGACGAGCGCACGCTTGGCCTGATGATGGCCGGAGCGCACGCATGAGCGCGCGGCGGCCGCTGCCTGCGTGGGCTGAGATCGCGGTGCTGCCGCTGGTCAACATTGCGCTGGCCTTCCTCACCGTTGGCATCATCGTGCGCATCATCGGCGTCGATCCGTTGGATGCGCTGCAGTTGCTGGTGGTGGGCGCGATCGGCTCGTCGGAATCGATCGGCTACACGCTCTACTACACGACCAATTTCATCTTCACCGGGCTCGCCGTGGCCGTCGCCTTCCATGCCGGCCTGTTCAACATCGGCGGCGAGGGCCAGGCCTATATCGGCGGGCTGGGCTGCGGGCTGGCGATCCTGGCCCTCGATCGCTACCTGCCGGCGCCGCTGATGATCCCGCTCGCCATCCTGGCCGCCGCCCTGTTCGGCGCGGCGTGGGCGGCCGTGCCGGCGTGGCTGCAGGCGTGGCGCGGCAGTCACATCGTCATCACCACCATCATGTTCAACTTCCTGGCGGCCGCCCTGATGGTCTACCTGATGGTGAACGTGCTGATCGCGCCCGGCTCGATGACGCCGCAGAGCCGCAACTTCGCGGCCTCGGGCAAGCTGCCGTCGATGCACGACACCCTGGCTGCCATCGGCATCCAGGTGGCGCCCTCGGCGCTCAACTTGTCGATCGTGCTGGCCGTGCTGTGCTGCATCGGCGTGTGGGTGTTCCTGTGGCACACGCCGTGGGGCTATGCGCTACGCACCATGGGCCACAATCCCGAAGCGGCCGTCTATGCCGGTACCAACCTTCGGCACATGACCATGCTCGCCATGTGCATCTCGGGCGGCCTGGCGGGCTTCGTCGGCGTCAACGAGCTGATGGGCGTGCACCATCGCATCGTCCTCGACTTCCCGGCGGGCTACGGCTTTGCCGGCATCGCCGTCGCCCTGATGGGCCGCAGTCATCCCGTCGGCATCGTGCTTGCAGCGTTGCTGTTCGGCGCGCTTCAACAGGGTGGCACCGAGCTCGCCTTCGAGATCCCGACCATCACCCGCGAGATGGTGGTGGTGATCCAGGGCCTGATCATCCTGTTCTCCGGCGCGCTGGTGAACATGCCGCGGCCGTGGCTGCAGTGGTTGCTGTCTCTCTTTTCCTCCCCTCGCTTGCGAGGGGAGGTGCCCGCGAAGCGGGCGGAGGGGTCATGAGCACCCGCACTAAGGCCCATGACCCCTCCGTCGGCGTAAGACGCCGACACCTCCCCACGCGAAGCGTGGGGAGGGAGCGATAGTCATGGACGATCTCTTTTCCCTGGTCTTCCTGATGATGGCCGCGACCCTGCGCGTCGCCACGCCCCTCGTCCTGTGCGCCATGGGCGGCTTGTTCTCCGAGAAGAGCGGCATCATCGACGTCGGGCTGGAAGGCAAGATGCTGATGGCTGCGTTCTTTGCCGCCGCCACCTCCGCTGTCACCGGCTCGGCGTGGGCGGGCGTTGCCGCTGCCATCATCGCGGCCGAGGTGATGGCGCTGCTGCACGGCTTCGCCTGCATCACCCATCGCGGCAATCAGGTGGTGAGCGGCGTCGCCATCAACATCATCGCCGCCGGCCTCACCGTCGTGTGGGGCACCGCCTGGTTCAATCGCGGCGGCCAGACGCCGCCCCTGGTCGGCGACCAGCGCCTGCTGCCGCTGCTGCTGCCCAATGCCGGCGACAACATCCTGGTCTACGCCGCGCTGCTGTCAGTGCCGCTCACCTGGTGGATCGTCGAGCGCACGCGCTTTGGCCTCAGGCTGCGCGCCGTCGGCGAGATGCCTCTGGCCGTCGACACCGCCGGCATCTCGGTGCCCTGGCTGCGCTATCGCGCGGTGCTGCTGTGTGGCCTGTTCGCGGGCCTCGCCGGCGCCTATCTCTCGATCGCGCAGAGTGCCGGCTTCAGCCGAGACATGACCGCGGGCCAGGGTTTCATCGCGCTTGCCGCCATCATCTTCGGCAAGTGGCGACCGTTCCCGGCGTTCGGCGCCTGCCTGATCTTCGGGCTGCTCGATGCCATCGCCATCCGCCTGCAGGGTGTGCGGGTGCCGGGCG
>DATGZZ010000500.1:0-3583 GCA_035296945.1 Reyranella sp. | reverse complement strand
GGCGCCGGCCGTGCGCGCCTCCAACGCCGCTCCCGCGCTGGAAGAGAAGCATGCCCGGGCGCTGGCCGAGGTCGTGCCGCCGCGGCCACCGGGCTTCTGCACCGGCTGCCCCGAACGGCCGATCTTCGCCGCCATGAAGCTGGTCGAGCGCGAACTGGGCCCGCATCACGTCGCGGCCGACATCGGCTGCCATCTGTTCGCGATCATGCCGCCCTTCAATATCGGCACGACCACCATGGGCTACGGCCTGGGGCCAGCCTCGGCGTCGGCCTTCAACGTCAAGGCGGCCAAGCGGTCCATCGCCGTGATGGGCGACGGCGGCTTCTGGCACAACGGGCTCACCTCGGGCATCGGCAACGCCGTGTTCAACAAGAGTAACGGCGTGGTGCTGGTCGTCGACAACCACTATTCGGCCGCGACCGGCGGCCAGGACCTCCTGTCGTCGCGCGCCGCCAACCGGTCCCGCTCGACGCGGCATGCGATTGCCGATGCCGTCAAAGGCATGGGCGTCAACTGGGTGCGCCAGATCGATCGCACCTACGATGTCGGCCGCATGCGCGACACGCTCAAGGAGGCGCTGACCTCCGACGAGCCCGGGCCGAAGGTGATCGTGGCGGCGTCGGAGTGCATGCTGAACCGGCAGCGGCGCGAGCGGCCGCTGTTCGCCAAGGCGGTGAAGGCCGGCCAGCGCATGGTGCGCCAGCGCTTCGGCGTCGACGAGGATGTCTGCACCGGTGACCACGCCTGCATCCGGCTGTCGGGCTGTCCCTCGCTCTCGGTCAAGCAGACCGCCGATCCGCTGAAGGACGATCCCGTCGCGGCGATCGACAATTCCTGTGTGGGTTGCGGCAATTGCGGCGACGTGGCGGAAGCGGCTGTGCTCTGCCCGTCCTTCTATCGCGCCGACATCATCATCAATCCCACCGGCTGGGACCGCGCGATGGCGCAAATGCGCGCCGCCGTCATCGGCTTCTTCCAGCGCCTGCGCAGCCGTCGGCGGCTGCGGCTGGTCTAAAGGACGCAATGGACGCCGTCATCTCCTCGCCAACCCTCGACACGCGACGGCCGACCGCCATCGCGGTGATGGCGATGGGCGGCCAGGGCGGCGGCGTGCTGGTCGACTGGATCGTAGCGCTGATCGAGGGGCAGGGCTGGCTGGCGCAATCGACGTCGGTGCCCGGCGTCGCCCAGCGCACGGGTGCCACGATCTACTACGTCGAGGCCATAGAATCCGACGGTTCGGGCCGCCGTCCCGTGCTGTCGCTGATGCCGGTGCCCGGCGAGGTCGACATCGTGATCGGCGCCGAGCTGATGGAGGCGGGCCGCGCCATGCAGCGCGGGCTGGTGTCGCCCGATCGCACGACCCTCATTGCCTCGTCGCACCGTGCCTATGCGGTCAGCGAGAAGATCGCGCCCGGCGACGGCGCCGGCGATCCCGCCAAGGTCCACGAAGCGGCGCGCGCGGCGAGCAAGCAGTTCCTCGCCTTCGACATGGCAGCCATCGCCGAGCAGTCGGAGAGCGTGATCTCGGCGGCCCTGTTCGGCGCCCTGGCGGCCTCCGGCGCCTTGCCGTTCCCGCGCGCTGCCTATGAGGCGACGATTCGCGAAACGGGCGTCGGCGTCGAGGCGAGCCTGCGCGCCTTTGGCCGCGCCTACGACGCGGCCGTGGCGGAGCTGAAGTCGCCAACCCCCGCACCATCGGGCAACACCACCCGGAAAGAGTTTCCCGACCTGAAGCCGATCGGCGATGCCGGTTTCGACGCCCTGGTCGAGCGTGCGCGCAAGCTGCCGGAGCCGGTGCATGGCATGGTCGCCGCCGGCCTCGCGCGCGTCGTCGATTTCCAGGACATAGCCTACGGCCGCGAGTACCTTGATCGCGTAAGTGCCTTCGCCGAGTTCGGTGCCGACGCGCTCACCTCGGCCGCCGCCAAGCAGATCGCGCGCGCCATGGCCTATGACGACGTGATCCGCGTCGCCGACCTCAAGACGCGCGACAGCCGCTTCGCCCGGATACGTGCCGAAGTGGCAGCCAAGCCCGACCAGCTCGTCTACGCGACGGAATTCATGCATCCGCGCATGGAGGAGGTCTGCGGCACCTTGCCGGCCGGGCTCGGGCTCTGGATCGAGACGAGCCCGCGCGTGCTCGGGTTCCTGCGTCGCCTGGTCGATCGCGGCCGGCGGGTGCAGACCGGCACGATCGGCTGGTTCCTGATGCTTTATCTGTTGGCCGGCCTGCGCCGTTTCCGCCGCGGCACGCTGCGCCATCGCCGCGAGCAGGCGCATATCGAGGCCTGGCTCGAGCGCGCTTGCACGGTGGCGCGCCGCGACGTCGCGCTTGCGGTCGAGATCCTCGAAGCGCGCCGGCTGGTCAAAGGCTACTCGGACACCCACGACGCGGGCGAGGGCAAGTTCTCGCGCCTGATGGCGATGGCCGAAAAGCTCGAAGGCCGCGCCGATGCGGCGGACTGGATGCGCCGCCTGCGCCAGGCCGCGCTCGCCGACGCCGAGGGACATGCGCTCGACGACACCATCAAGACCATCGAGAGCTTCCTATGATCAGCAAATACCGAGGCAATCGACAGGCCATCTCTGCCCTGGTGCGCGAGACCGAGGTCCATCGCGACCTCTATCTCGACCAGGAGCTGTTCGAGCTGGAGATGGAGCATCTCTTTGCCAACACCTGGATCTATGTCGGCCATGACAGCCAGGTGCCTAAGCTCGGCGACTACTACGCCACCACGATCGGCGCGCAGCCGGTCATCATGGTGCGCGATACCGCGGACAGCATAAAGGTCCTGTACAACCGCTGCCCGCACAAGGGCACGCGGCTCACCGGCGAGACCTGCGGCAATGTCGGCCGCTTCTTCCGCTGCCCCTATCATGCCTGGACCTTCCGCCTCGACGGCAGCCTGGCCGGCGTTCCTCTGAAGTCGGGTTACGACGGCACGGGCTTTTCCGACGGCCACGCCGCGCGCGGCATGACGCCGGTGCGCCACGTGCACAACTACCGCGGCTTCGTCTTCGCCAAGCTGAACGATGTCGGCCTGGGCTTCGAGGAGTTCTTCGGCCAGGCGCTGACGAGCCTCGACAACATGATCGACCGCTCGCCGGAGGGCAGGCTCGAGGTGGCGGGCGGCGTGCTGCGCTACATGCACGACTGCAATTGGAAGATGCTGGTCGAGAACCAGACCGACACCTGCCATCCCATGATCGCGCACCAGTCGTCGGCCGGCACCGCGATCGATGTGTGGAAGGGCGCGCCCGCGGGGGCCAAGAAGCCGATGGCCGTCGAGATCTACGCGCCGTTCATGAGCTCCTACGAGTTCTTCCAGACCATGGGCATCCGCGTCTGGGACAACGGCCATGGCCACACCGGCGTGTCGCACTCCATCCATTCGGACTATTCGGCCGTGCCCGGCTACTTCGAGCAGATGGTCGCGGCCTACGGTGAGGCGCGCGCCAAGGCGATCCTCGACGAGAACCGCCACAACACCGTCTATTTCCCCAACGTCATGCTGAAGGGGCCGATCCAGCTCCTGCGCCTGTTCAAGCCCATTGCCGCCAACAAGACCTTGGTCGAGTC
>DATGZZ010000499.1:0-3399 GCA_035296945.1 Reyranella sp. | reverse complement strand
CGGCCGTCGACGAGCGCGCAAAGACGTAACGCAGCGCCATCACACCCGTGGTCAGCATGCCGTAACTGATGATGTCCTTGGCGAACTCGTAGGCCAGCCGATCGAAAGTAAGGGGAAAGCTGTAGGCCTCGCCCAGGATGCCGGAGAACCACACCAGCCTGAGCGCTGCCATGCCGACCGTATGGATGATGCTGAAGGGCAGAAGCGCCAGCGCATGAATTGCGACGTTGCGCCGCCCGCCCCTGATCGGCCAGCGGCGATGCATCCAGTAGAGCACCGGGATCAGGGCCGCGACCACGATATGGCTCGACACCTCGATGGCGAGCATGCGGCCGAAGACGCCGGTGACGCCGCGTCGCGCTTCGTCGAGGGCGTCGACATGCGCGCGGGCGAACACCGAGATCGTCAGCAGGACCGCCCACACGGCGACCTGGCGCCAGTCGATCGAACGTTCTTCTGCCGCCATCACGAGCGCTTGGAAGGAATGTTACCGAGCCAGCCAATCAGCGGCGTCCAGCAGAGATCGCGCGCGCGACCGCTCACCACCATGCCGATATGGCCGAGCGGCAAATCCAGCCGTGTGACGCGCTTGAGCCCGCGGCCCGGCTCGGCCAGCGCCGCGGCCGACAGCGGTGGCACGATGCGATCGCCCGACGGGATCATGACCAGCGACGGCACGCCGATCTTCGACGGCACGATGCGGCGGCCACCGTCGGTCCATTGGCCGGTGCCGGGCTGATTGTCGCCGTACCAGCCGATCAGGCATTCGCGTGCCGTCGGTCCGGCGAGCGGTGCGCCTTCGTTCAGCCAGTCCTCCAGCAGCACGAAGTCGCGCGCCGAGGCGCTTTGCTGGTCCATGCCGAGGAAGCGCCCGAACTTCTTCATCGCCAGCCACGGGTCGAGCGACCAGAACAGCGTCTGCAGGATATCGACCGGCAATTCGCCGACCTGGCCGGCGACGCGCGCCAGCATCGGGCCGGCCGACAGCAGGAAGGCGTGGCCGGTACGGTCGGCATGGAAGTCCCAGGGGGCCGCCAACAGGGCGAGGCCGGCGACGCGGCGCGGCTGGCGCGCGGCCAGCGCCACGGTGAGCGTGCCGCCCATGCAGTAGCCCATCACCGCCGGCGCGCGCCGCGCCCGCTTGGCGACGAAGGCCAGCGCGCGTTCGAGGCGGGCCACGTAGGCCGTCGTATCGAAGCGGCGCTCATCGGCATTGGGTGTGCCCCAGTCGACGAGATAGGGCCGCAGGCCCGCGGCCGCCATGGCGCGCAGCAGGCTCTTCTCCTGGGTGAGGTCGAGGACTTCCCAGCGGTTGATCAGCGAGGGCACCACCAGCACGGCCCGTGCACCGCGCGCACGCGCCGCACGATGGGTGGCGCCATAGTCGAGCAGCCGCGTGTTGCCCTCGCTCCACACGGTCGGCGGATTTTCGAGGTCGCGATGGACCGGGTGCCGGCGATAGGCCAGCACGCCGTCGGCCAGCCGGCCCATGCGGCGGGCGATCTCGCGATGGAGGGCGTTCTCGAACTTGCCCGCGCCTTCCTTAGCTTCGAGGGCTGCGATCTCCGGCAGAAGGGCCGCGATCGATTCAGGTACCGAGCTTTGATTCGAGCTCGGCGATCCGGGCTTCCAGAGCTTCCACGCGCTTTCGCAGCTCGCCCACGTCATCAGCGCCGTGCCCAGGTGAAGAGGCAGCGGCCGAGGTCCCAGCCTGGCTTGCATGATGTGCTCCTTGGACCGCCTGCATTGCGCTTGCAACCTGGGTGTTCGCGGCCGCGAACAGGCGGGCAATCTGCTCGGTCAGCGCCTGATCGGAGGCGAGCCCGGAGAGCTGGTTCTGCCAAAGGTCGAGATAGCGCCGGGCAAGCTTGTCGAAATCGCCTGCATCGTCGTTTTCGGAGGCCATGACTCACTATAGCCCATCAATGATGACGGTCGCCCGACGAACACGCCGTTCGCACACGCAAACCGTGCCTTGTCGCACTGCGGTATCGGCGCTAAGGTGGCCGCGCCCGAAGTAAACGGATGTTCACTCGCGTGCTCTAGGGAGCGAAGCGTAATGGCCGATCAGGCAGGATCCGAAGGCGGACCCAAACCCGCTCCGGTAGTGATCAAGAAGTACGCGAACCGGCGGCTCTACAATACAGCGACATCGGCCTACGTGACGCTCGATCACCTGGCGACGATGGTGAAGGAAAAGACCGATTTCGTGGTCTACGATGCCAAGACCGGCGATGACATCACGCGCTCGGTGCTGACGCAGATCATCTTCGAGGAGGAGAGCAAGGGCGGTCAGACGCTGTTGCCGATCCCCTTCCTGCGCCAGCTCATCTCGTTCTACGGCGACAGCCTCCAGGGCGTGGTGCCGCAGTATCTCGAGATGTCGATGGCGCAGTTCGCGCGCAACCAGGAGCAGATGCGGAAGTACCTGCAGAATGCCTTCGGCTTCAACCCGTTCCAGCAGTTCGAGGCGATGGGCAAGCAGAACATGGCGATGTTCGAGAAGGCCATGCGCATGTTCAATCCGTTCCAGCTGCCGGGCGGGCCGGGCACGCCGCCGTCGGCGGCCAATGGCCAGGAGCCGCCCAAGACCGAGACGCCGACACCCGCCAACGACACGGCGATCGACGACCTCAAGCGCAAGCTCGACGAGCTGCAGAACCAGCTCGCGGAACTGAGCAAGAAATCCTGACTGGTCATGGGTGGCTTCTAATGGGTGATGGGCCGCCGCCGCTGCGACGCGTGATGTCGCCCTGCATCGGCATCTGCACGGTCGACCGCAAGAGCGGCTTCTGCCTCGGCTGCAAGCGCACTGTCGAGGAGATCGGCCGCTGGATGATGCTGGAAGATCCCGAGCGTCAGAAGATCATCGACCAGCTGCCGGGCAGGAAGAGCGCTTAAGGCCCTTCATGCTCCTCCCCGTCATACGGGGGAGGATACAGGAGGGGGAGAGCCGCAAAGACGGTATCGAGCCGGAAGAGATCATGATCTGAAACGGTCTGACACCGGATCGTCGCCCACCCCCTCCTGTATCCTCCCCCGCAAGCGGGGGAGGAGATGAAAGAGAAGGCTAAGCGATCTTCCTGCCCGGCAGCTGGTCGATGATCTTCTGACGCTCGGGATCTTCCAGCATCATCCAGCGGCCGATCTCGTCGACGGTGCGCTTGCAGCCGAGGCAGAAGCCGCTCTTGCGGTCGACTGTGCAGATGCCGATGCAGGGCGACATCACGCGTCGCAGCGGCGGCGGACCATCACCCATGACCAGTCAGGACTTCTTGCTGAGTTCCGCGAGCTGGTTCTGCAGCTCGTCGAGCTTGCGCTTGAGGTCGTCGATCGCCGTGTCGTTGGCGGGTGTCGGCGTCTCGGTCTTGAGCGGCTCCTGGCCATTGGCCGCCGACG
>DATGZZ010000498.1:0-10941 GCA_035296945.1 Reyranella sp. | reverse complement strand
ATGAGCCGCCGACCCCCGGGCCGCCACATCCATCGTGCGGCACTGGCGCTCGACCATGCTGCCGCCGAACTGGGGCGCACGCATCCCGAACTCCGGAAGGTGACGCCTTCGGGTGACTTCAGGCGCGGCGCCGAGCTCGTCGGCCGCCTGGTGCTGGTGGCTATCGATCCAAGGAGGGCGGCGAGGAACCACGAGATAAAGGCCGAGGGCCTTAGCGTCCATGTCACCAGCGAAGACCGCTTCGGCATCACGCTTCTGTTGACCACGGGCTCGGAAAAGCATCTGGGCGCGCTGCGGGCGGTGGCTGAACAGAAGGGCTGCACGCTCGACGCCGAAGGCTTGCGCCGCGGCCGAAAGATCATCGCGTGCGCGACCGAGGAAGAGATTTATCGTGGGCTCGATCTTCCCTTCATCGCTCCAGAGCTGCGTGAGAGCGGCAACGAGGTCGAGCTCGCCCGCCGCGGCGCGCTGGTCGAGCTGGTCACCGATGCCGACATTCGCGGCGTCGTGCATGTCCATACCGAACGCTCGGATGGGACCGAGCCCCTCGACGTCATGGTGCAGGCCGCGCGCGATCGCGGCTACGCGTATCTTGGGCTGACCGATCATTCGCAGACCGCCTCCTATGCCGGTGGCCTGAAGGTCGAGGAGGTGCGCGAGCAGCAGCGCGAGGTCGACAAGCTGAACCGCCGGCTCGGCGCGTCATTCCATGTCTTCAAGGGAATCGAATCGGACATCCTTGCCGACGGATCGCTCGATTACCCGAACGACGTCCTGAGGAGCTTCGATCTCGTCATCGCCAGCATCCATAGCCGTTTCCGCATGAGCGAAAGGGAACAGACCGAGCGGATCCTGAAGGCGATCGAAAATCCGCATACCAGCATCCTGGGCCACGTAACCGGTCGCCAGCTGCTGCGCCGTCCGGGCTACGAGGTCGACATGGAGGCGATCCTGAAAGCGTGCGCCCGCGAGGGCGTGGCCATCGAGATCAATGCCAATCCCTGGCGGCTCGACATGGACTGGCGCTGGTGCGGGCGTGCACTGGAGCTGGGATGCCTGTTCGCGATCGATCCCGACGCCCACGCCACCGACGAAATCGACAACCTGCGTTGGGGCGTGCTGATGGCGCGCAAGGGCGCTGTCCCTGCGGACCGCGTGATCACCGCGCTCGGCGCCAAGGACTTCGGTCGCTGGCTTGCCGGGCGCAAACAGCGGTCGTCCCCGTTGGCCACCAAACGTCGTCGCGCAGCCTGACGATGTCGAGGGCAGCGAGTGCCGGCAGTGCTGGCACCGGCGGCCCTCTATAAGGCGGAAATTACCGGCTGGCCGTCAGTTGATCGGGCCCATGATCTTGCCCGGGTTCATGATGTTGTCCGGGTCGAGCGCCTTCTTGATCGCGCGCATCAGCGACATGGCCTCGCCATGCTCGTCGTAGAGGAACTTGATCTTGCCCAGCCCCACGCCATGTTCGCCGGTGCAGGTGCCGCCGAGGCTGAGCGCGCGAGCGATCATGCGGTCGTTGAGCCCTTCGGCGCGCTTGAGGTAGGTCGGGTCGTCGGGGTTGACCATCATGGTGAGATGGAAGTTGCCGTCGCCGACGTGTCCGACGATCGGCGCATAGAGGTCGCTGGCGACGATGTCCTTCTGCGTCTCGAGGATGCATTCGGCGAGCCGCGAGATCGGCACGCACACGTCGGTCGCCCACATGCCCCAGCCCGGCTTGGCAGCCTTGGCCGCCCACGCCGCGTCATGGCGCGCCTGCCACATCTTGGTGCGTTCCTCGGCCTGGCCGGTCCAGGCGAAGTCGCCGCCGCCGTTCTCGGCGGCCAGCGCCTGCACCATCTCGGCCTGCTCCTTGGCGCTGGCCTCGGTGCCGTGGAACTCCAGCATCAGGGTGCTCTTCAGGGGCAGGCTGAGCTTGGAGTATTTGTTCACCGTGTCGACCGTCGCGGTGTCCATCAGCTCGATGCGCGCCACGGGAATGCCGGACTGGATGGTCTGGATCACGGTGTCAACTGCGCCTTCCAGCGAATCGAAGGCACAGGTCGCCGAGACCATGGATTCGGGGATGCCGTAGAGGCGGAGCGTGATCTCGGTGATGATGCCGAGCGTGCCCTCGGAGCCCACGAACAGCTTCACCAGGTCGTAGCCCGCGCTCGATTTGCGCGAGCGCCGGCCGAGCCGCATCAGGCGCCCGTCGGCCGTGACGACCTGCAACGCCAGCACGTTCTCGCGCATGGTGCCGTAGCGCACCGCGTTGGTGCCCGAGGCGCGCGTGCTGGTCATGCCGCCCAGCGAGGCATCGGCCCCGGGATCGATCGGGAAGAACAGCCCGGTGGCGCGGATGTATTCGTTGAGCTGCTTGCGCGTGACGCCGGGCTGGACCACGACGTCGAGGTCGGCCTCGTTGACCGTCAGCACCTTGTTCATGCGGCTCAAGTCGAGCGAGATGCCGCCGTTGGGGGCGCTGATATGGCCCTCGAGCGAGGTGCCGGTGCCGAAGGCGATGATCGGCGTCTTGTGCCGGGCGCAGAGCTGGACGATCTGCTGCACCTCCTCGGCCGATTCGGCGAACACCACGGCGTCGGGCAGGTGGGCCTCGTGGAAAGAGATGTCCTTGCCGTGCTGCTCGCGCACGGCATGCGCGGTGCTGACACGCTCGCCGTAGAGCTTCTTCAGCTCGGCGATGGTGGCGTCGACGTGAGGGGGTCTTACCTGGGCCGTGGCGGCCATATCGGATCTCCTGGTCCCCCTTCGCTCCTGCGGAGCTTCGGGCGACTTGCAACTAACTCGTTTGCCAAGCCACCCGAAGCTCCAAAGGAGCCTAGGGTGGCTGGCTTACGCCGGTTGGATACGCTCAAATGCCGGCAAAGCCAACCGAGGGGACGACCATGCGCGATGTCTATGTAATTGGCGCCTATACCACCGCCTTCAAGAAGCATCCGGGCATGAGTTTCGGCGACCTGGCGCGCGAGGCCTATCTCGGCACCCTTGCGGATGCCGCCATGAAGAATGGCGCCGACATCGAGTCGGGCTGGCTGGGCAATTGCGGCATGGGCTTCTGGGGCCAGAACTCGATCCGCGCCCAGGCGCTGTTCCAGCCGCTGGTCGAGGAGGGGCTGTTTCCCGAGCGCGTGCCGATGTTCAACGTCGAGAATGCCTGCGCCACCGCCTCGACCGCCTTCATGGGCGCCTGGAAGGACGTCTTGGCCGGCACCCACGAGCTCTCCTTCTGCATCGGAATCGAGAAGCTGTTCAGCCCCGACGCGCCGGAGCGCACCGCCGGGCTGTTCAACCAGGGCTACATAACCAGCCAGCACGACCGGCTGGTCGAGGAGATGAACCGGGTGGGCGAGATGGTGGGCTCCAAGTTCGCGCCGGGCGATGACCGCACCATCTTCATGGACACCTACGCCATGCAGGCCAAGTGGCACATGTGGAAGCACGGCACGACGCAGGAGCAGATCGCCATCGGCGCGGCCAAGAACCACAATTACGGGGCGCTGAACGACAAGGCGCAGTACCGCTTCCAGATGACGCCGCAGTCCGTGCTCGAGGACCGGCCGGTGTCCTATCCGCTGACACGCGCGATGTGCGCGCCGATCGGCGATGGCGCGGCCGCGGCGCTGCTCTGCTCCAAGGAATACCTCGAGAAGCTGCCGGCCAGCGTCCGCGAGCGCGCCGTGCGCGTCGCCGGCGTGGGCTTCTCGGGCGGCAAGTACCGCAAGCTCGACGAGCCCGGGCTGTCGCGCGCCGCCGCCGACAAGGCCTACAAGATGGCGGGGCTGGGGCCGCAGGACATCGACGTCGCCGAGGTGCACGACGCCACCAGCTTCTGCGAGATCTACCAATGCGAGATGCTGCGCTTCTGCCCCGACGGCGAGGGCGGCACGTTCGTCGAATCGGGCGCCACCGGCCCCGGCGGTAAGCTGCCGGTGAATACGTCAGGCGGCCTCGTCTCCAAGGGCCATCCCGTCGGCGCGACCGGTCTTTCGATGCTGGCGGAGCTTGCCACGCAATTGCGCGGTGAAGCCGGCGCTCGGCAGGTGAAAGGCGCGGAGGTCGCGCTCGCCGAGAACGGCGGCGGAGTCATCGGCATGGAAGAAGCCGTCACGGCCGTGGTGATCCTGCAGCGAGGTTGACAAGGTGTATACAATTTGTGAACATACTGACTGACGCGCGTGCAAGTCATCGCCAAGAGGACGCTGCGCGAGTTCTGGCTACGCCATCCGGCGGCCGAAGCGCCATTGAAGCTTTGGTATGCCCGCACGGTTCGGGCGCGCTGGGCCCGGCCGAGCGATTTGCGGGCTCAGTTCGGTGCGACGGTTGATTTCGTGGCTGGTATTCGGGCGATTTTCGACATCGGCGGCAACAAGTTCCGTTTGGTGGTGAAGATTGATTACGTCGTCGGCTTGGTGCTGATCCGGTTTGTCGGCACTCACGCCGCCTATGATCGGATCGATGCAAAGACCGTTTGAGGATCAGATGTCGATCAAGCCTATTCGCACACGGGCCGAACATGAGCGGGCGCTGACTGAGATCGAGCGCCTGATGGGGGCGAAGCGCGGGTCGCCACAGGCCGATCGGTTGGAAGTCCTTGCCGCGTTGGTCATCGCATATGAAGCAACCCAGGATCCGATCGAACTGCCGGAGCCTATTGAGGCTATCGAGGTGCATATGGCCGAGCGCGGACTTGGTCAGGCCGATCTCGCACGTCTATTGGGGTCGCGGTCACTGGCATCGGCAATCCTCAATCGCAAGCGACCGATGTCGTTGGCGGTCATTCGCAAACTCGCCAAGGAATGGGACATTCCGACTGACGTCCTCGTGCAGCCATACCGACTAGAGGGCCAAGGTTCTTCGCGCGCCGCTTGAAACAGACGCACCGAGAACAAACATTGGGCTCACGCCCAACGACCTGACGACAAGAGCCCAGGGGGAGATCAGGGAATGACAATCCGCTTCGACAATCGCGTCGCCATCGTCACCGGCGCCGGCAACGGGCTCGGCCGCGCGCATGCGCTGCTGCTGGCCGGCCGCGGCGCCAAGGTGGTGGTGAACGATCCGGGCGGTGCGGTCGACGGCCGGCCTCTGAGTAGTGGGGGTGGAAATCACGCTGCCGCCGACAAGGTCGTGGCGGAGATCAAGGCGGCAGGCGGCCAGGCGGTGCCGAACTACGATTCGGTGGCGGATCCCAAAAGCGCCGCCAACATCGTCAAGACGGCGGTCGATTCCTTCGGCACGGTCGACATCGTGGTCAACAATGCGGGCGTGCTGCGCGACAAGACCTTCCACAACATGACGGTCGAGGATTTCGACTTCGTGGTGAAGGTGCACTTCCTCGGTACCGCCTACGTAACCCATGCCGCCTGGCCGATCATGCGCGCCAAGGCCTATGGCCGCGTCGTCGTCACCTCGTCGAACTCCGGCATCTACGGCAATTTCGGCCAGGCCAACTATGCCGGTGCCAAGCTCGCCGTGGTGGGCTTCATGAATGCGCTGCGGCTCGAGGGCCAGAAGTACAACATCTTCGTCAATGCCCTGGCGCCGGTCGCCGGCACGCGCATGACCGAGAGCCTGATGACGCCCGAGATGCTGGCCAAGCTCGACCCGTCGTTCGTCTCGCCGATGGTCGCCTATCTGTGCAGCGAGCAGTGCCAGCGCACCGGCGAGATCTGGAGCGCCGGCGCCGGCAACTTCGCGCGCATCGAGTATCGCGAGGCGCCGGGCGTGCGTATCACCGGCCGCGCACCGACCGTGGAGGACGTGGCCGACAATATCGAGAAGATCGCCGACCTCACGACCAACAAGGTCTATCGGACCTCGACGGAGGAGGTGGCGGCGGTGGTGGGCTCCTGAACGCCGGCGTCTCCGCAGGCGACCGGCTGGCGCCGATCGTCGAGTGGCTGGCGCACGAGGGCCGGCTCGTGCAGCGGCCGGCGGCGTTCATGGAGCAGCTGCTGACGCGCGTGCTGCAGACCGGCATCCCGCTGTGGCGGGCCTATGTCGGCCTGCAGCTCGTCCATCCGCAGCTCCAGGCCATGGGCTATGTGTGGCGCCGCGGCGAGAAGGTGCAGGAGATCGCCCGCGCCTGGGGCATCCAGTTCACGCCGGCCTATATCGGCAGCCCCCTGCAGGCGGCGCGCGAGCAGGGGCGCCTGGTGCGTCATCACCTCCAGAATCTCACCGAGCACGATCACGTCCTGCTGCACGAGCTCAAGGCCGACGGCGGCGTCGACTACATGGCACTGCCCATGCACATCCGCCGCGAGGGGCCGCTGCCCGTCGTCACCTTCGCCACCGACAGCCGCCTGGGCTTCTCCGACGTGGACATCGCCGACCTCACGCGGCTGGTCGACCTGATGGGCGCGGTGACCGAGATGCACATCGAGCGCTCGGTCGCGGAGACCGTGGCCAACACCTATCTCGGTCCCGAGGTCGGCCAGCGCGTGCTGAACGGCGCCATCCGCCGCGGCGAGGGCGAGGAGCTGCGCGCCGTGCTGTGGTTCTCCGACCTGCGCGACTTCACCGGCATGAGCGAGCGCCTGCCGGCGAGCGAGGTGCTGGAACTGTTGAACAACTACCTGCAACTGGTCGGCGATGCGCTCGGTGCGAACGGGGGCGAGATCCTGAAGTTCATCGGCGACGGCGTCATGGGCTACTTCCCGGCCGAGGATGCGCTGTTCCTGCCCATGGTGACGGGTCAGGCGCTGGCCGCAGCGCGCCGGCTGGTCGCCGACATCGAAGCGGCCAACGAGGCACGCGCCGCAGGCGGGCTCGACCCGCTGCGCTTCGGCGTCGGCCTGCATGTCGGCGACGTCACCTTCGGCAATGTCGGCACGCAGGATCGGCTCGACTTCACCGTCATCGGTCCCGCGGTCAACCGCGCCTCGCGCCTGGAGGGCCTGACCAAGGAGCTGCACGTGCCGGTGCTGGCGTCGGCCGAATTCAACGAAGTGTGCACGGTGCCGATGAAGTCGCTTGGCAAGCACGTGCTGCGCGGCGTTCCCGACCCGGTCGAGGTCTTCACTCTGCCGGACTGACGAGCTTGCTAGACCAGGACCTTCCAGCCCTCGACCCAGCCCAGCGCTTCCTCGTCGGGCAGGGGCTGGCTCGAGGCATCGACCTCGAGCCGATCGCCCAGCCGGCGCGCGCCGCAGAGTTCGAGGATCTTGTCGACCTGCTTGCCGCCGCCGCAGAACGTGTCCTGGTAGGTCATGTCGCCCAGCGCAATGACGCCGTAGCGATGACCCGACAGGTCGGGCCGCTCGCGCCCCAAGGTCTCGACCAGCGGCAGGATGTTGGTTGGGATGTCGCCCGAGCCGTGGGTGGCGCAGATCACCAGCAGGACGTCGTGCGCCACCAGATCGGCGGTCGTCGCCGCCTTGTCGGTGACGTCGACGGCATGGCCCGCCGCGTCGAGCACGGGCTTCAGTGCGTCGGCCACCATCTGGGCGTTGCCCGATTCGGTGCCGACCAGGATCAGGATCGTGGCCATCGCCGAGGGGATAGGCCAGCACGTGCCGCGATGCGACGCGACCGGATGGCGCGGCTGGCGATCAGGGGGCCTGCCGTGCCAGTCTGCCGCGCCATGGAGCGAACCCCCGTCATTGCCGCCCTCGAAGGCGGCGTCCTGACCCTGATGCTCAACCGCCCACAGCGGCTCAACGCCATGAACAACGCGTTGATCGAGGCGATGAACTACGAGCTGGCGCGCGCCCGCGACGATGCCGACATACGCTGCGTGCTACTGACGGGCTTGGGCCGCGGCTTCTGCGCCGGCGCCGATCTCGCAGGCGGCGGGACGGTCGATTCCGCGGCCAACGTGGCGCCCGATCTCGGCGCCAACATGGACCGCATCTTCAACCCCATGATCCGCGCCATGCGCGAGCTGCCCAAGCCGATCGTGGGCGCCATCAACGGCGTGGCGGCGGGCGGCGGCGCCAACTTCGCGCTCGCCTGCGATATCGTGCTGGCCGCGCGTTCGGCGCGCTTCGACCAAGCTTTCGTGCGTATCTCGCTGATGCCCGATCTCGGCGGGACCTGGTTCCTGCCGCGCACCGTGGGTGATGCCCGCGCGCGCGGGCTTGCCATGCTGGGCAAGTCGGTGCCGGCCGAGGAGGCCGAGCGCATGGGCATGATCTGGCAAACCGTCGACGACGAGGCGCTGATGGCCGAGGCGACCAGGTTCGCACGCCAGCTCGCGGGCGGGCCGACGCTGTCCTATGCCGCGATCAAGAAGGCGATCAATGCGGCCGCCACCAACACGCTCGACCAGCAGCTCGACCTCGAGCGCGACAGCCAGCGCGACCTCGGCCGCAGCGCCGATTTCAAGGAGGGCGTGTCGGCCTTCCTCGCCAAGCGGCCGGCCGCGTTCACGGGACGTTAGAGACGATGAGCTACAACACCATCACCGTGGCCCACGACCAGGGCCTGGCCACGCTGACGCTGAATGCGCCCGACAAGCTCAACGCCGTGTCGCGCAAGATGATCGCCGAGCTCAAGGATTGCTGGGAGAAGCTTGCCGCCGACGGCTCGGTGCGCGCCGTGCTGCTGACCGGAGCGGGTCGTGGCTTCTGCGCCGGCGCCGATCTCAGCGATCCTGATCGCGATCGCAGCGAAACCGCCGATTCCGGCTCGGCGCTCGACAAGTTCTTCAATCCCGTGATCCGCCTGATGCGCTCGGTGCCCAAGCCGGTCGTGGCCGCGGTCAACGGTCCCGCAGCCGGCGTCGGCATGAGCTTCGCGCTCGCCGCCGACATCGCGATCGCTGCTAAGTCCGCGAGCTTCCTGCAAGCCTTCGCCCGCATCGGCCTCCTGCCCGACGGCGGCAGCACCTGGTTCCTGCCGCGCCTGGTCGGCGAGCAGCGGGCCCGCGCGCTCGCCATGCTGGCGCCCAAGATCAGCGCCGAGCAGGCCAAGGAATGGGGCCTGATCTGGGACGTCGTCGAGGACGGCGAGCTGATGAAGACGGCGACCGAGGTGGCGCGCGGCCTGGCTGATGGGCCGACCTTGTCGCTGGCGCGCATCAAGGAGGCGATGAACCGCGCCTCGGGCAACCCGCTCAGCCAGCAGCTCGATCTCGAGCGCGACTTCCAGCGCGAGCTCGGCCGCAGCGAGGATTTCAAGGAAGGCGTTTTGGCCTTCCTCGCCAAGCGCAAGCCCAACTTCAAGGGCAAGTAGGGGGAAGCATGACGACGCCACACAAGGAAATCACCTCGGGCCTGAAATTTCCCGAAGGCCCCGTCGCCATGCCCGACGGCTCGGTGATCCTGGTCGAGATCGCGCGCCAGACGCTGACCCGCGTCATGCCCGACGGCAAGCAGCACGTGATCGCAAACCTTGGTGGCGGCCCCAACGGCGCGGCGATGGGGCCTGCGGGCAAGATCTACGTGACCAACAACGGCGGCTTCAACTGGATCAAGCTGCCGGACGGCCGCACATTCCCGGGCACGGCGCCGGCGGATTACAAAGGCGGCTCGATCCAGGTGGTCGATCCCGAGACCGGCAAGTTCGAGACGCTCTACGACTCCTGCGACGGCCGCAAGCTGAACGGGCCCAACGACCTGGTGTTCGACGATGCCGGCGGCTTCTGGTTCACCGACTTGGGCAAGACGCGCGAGCGCGACAACGACCGCGGCGCCGTCTACTACGCCAAGGCCGATGGCTCCAAGATCGAGGAGAAGATCTTCCCGCTCGAGCGGCCCAACGGCTGCGGCCTGTCGCCCGATGGCAAGACGCTCTACGTGGTCGAGACGCCGACGGCGCGCTGCTGGGGCTTCGACCTCTCGGCGCCGGGCGAGATCAAGTCAGCCAACGGACCGTACCGCGGCGAGAAGGGGCGCGTGGTCACGGGCCTCGGCGGCTACCAGATGTTCGATTCGCTGGCCGTCGATTCGGCGGGCCACATCTGTGTTGCCACGCTGATCACCGGCGCGGTCTCCGACATCTCGCCCGACGGCAAGTCGGTGACGCAGTACAAGCTGCCCGATGCCATGGTCACCAACGTCTGCTTCGGCGGCAAGGATTTGCGCACGGCCTTCGCCACGCTCTCGCTCACCGGCAAGCTGGTAAGCTTCGAATGGCCGCGGCCGGGGCTGAAGCTCGCGTACCTCAACAAATAGCGTTGAATGCACTGCTGGCACTCGGGCTCGGCGACACAAGGGATGGCGTGGTCGCCCGCTCGACCCGCCAGAGGTGGCCCTCTCTGGAGCGCCAAAAGTCGCCGAAAACAAAACGGGGCGCTTACTAACTGTAGTGCTTGACGTCAATGCACTGTAGTTATATTATCCGGCCGTTGCATGCTTCCCGCGTTGTCGCTCTATGCACCGTTGATCCGAGACCAAAAGGCTGCCAAGCACCGCGCGGCCCGTCCGGCTGCTTGCCTCCGGACGGGCTCGCACCGGCCGGTGGTTCCGCTGCCAGCCGAACGGAATCCCAAAAGTGGCTGGCGCCGCACTGCATCCCCATGGTCGCGGGCCGCCCCGGCTGGCCGGCCGCCGGAAAGCGCAATGTCGTTTCTGTCGCATTTCAGGCGACATCAGACGGCCTATGCCAGCGCCAAAAGAAGCAGACGCACCAACGACGTAGGGAGATGTCCTGCGGATCGCGGCGAACGCTTTCCCATCACCGCATCAGGCTTTCGCCAACGCCCGAACCTCGCGGCTGGCGACGATCTTGCCGGTGGCGTAGGCCTCGTGGTTGGCGCTGACGTCGCCCAGCTTGTAGCGGTAGTTCACCATCATGGCGTAGGACTGTTTCACCCCGTTGGCGCTGGTGTCGGCGAGCCAGTTGAGACGTTCGACGACGGCCCCGTTGCCGAGATGGAAATGCGCCACGCGGTCGAGCGCGCGGCCCTTCTCGTCGGTCGTGGTGAGATAGCGCGCCGCCAGCCGCGACAGGATCGGCCGCAGCGCCTTGTTGATCGCGGGCACCTCCCAC
>DATGZZ010000497.1:0-3212 GCA_035296945.1 Reyranella sp. | reverse complement strand
GCCGCGTGCTTGAGCAGTTGAAGGATGGGCCGGCGCTGCCAGCCGCGGAGCTGGCGCATATCGCCGGCGTCGGCGCATCGGTGATCAAGACCATGGCGTCAATCGGCCTGCTCGAAGGCGTCGAGCGCACGATGCGGCGCTCCTTCGCTCAGCCCGACGGCCTGCGGCAGGGACCCGAACTGTCGCCCGAACAGGCCATCGCCGCGCAAGGCTTGGTCGACAAGGTTCTGGCGCACAGTTTTTCAGCGACGCTGCTCGATGGCGTGCCTGGTGCCGGCAAGACCGAGGTCTATTTCGAAGCCATTGCCGC
The DNA here is from genome assembly GCA_035296945.1 of Reyranella sp. Classification (GTDB taxonomy): domain Bacteria; phylum Pseudomonadota; class Alphaproteobacteria; order Reyranellales; family Reyranellaceae; genus Reyranella. The sequence continues at coordinate 2,902 of DATGZZ010000497.1, read as the reverse complement.
CGCTCTGGCATCGGGCCGGCAGGTGCTGGTGCTGCTGCCCGAGATCGCGCTGACGGCGCAGTGGCTGAAACGCTTCGAGGACCGCTTCGGCGCCATGCCGGCGTCGTGGCATTCCGGCCTCACCAGCCTGGAGCGGCGCGAGACCTGGCGCGCCATTGCCGAGGGCAGGGTGGGCGTCGTGGTGGGCGCGCGCTCGGCGCTGTTCCTGCCGTTCGCCAATCTCGGCCTGATCGTGGTCGACGAGGAGCACGACGGCTCGTTCAAGCAGGATGACGGCGTTGCCTACAATGCGCGCGACATGGCGGTGGTGCGCGCGCGCCTGGTGTCGGCGCCGATCGTGCTCGCCTCGGCGACGCCGTCGCTGGAGAGCGTCGTCAATGTCTCGAACGGCCGCTACGGCTCGGTGCACCTGCCCGATCGCCATGGCGGCCAGCAGCTCGCCAAGTTGTCGGCGGTCGATCTCCGGCGCCAGCCGCCGTCGCGCGGCCGTTGGCTGTCGCCGCCGGTGGTCGAGGCGATGAAGCGGACCTTCGAGGCCAAGGAGCAGACGCTGCTGTTCCTCAATCGCCGCGGCTACGCGCCGATGACGCTGTGCCGCGCCTGCGGCCATGGCATCGAATGCCCGCAATGCTCGGCCTGGCTGGTCGAGCATCGCTTCCGCCGCACCCTGATCTGCCATCACTGCGGCCATGCCGAGCCGCCGGCGCGCGACTGCAAGTATTGCGGCTCGGTCGATCAGTTCGTCGCTTGCGGTCCCGGCGTCGAGCGGCTGGCCGAGGAGGCGCTTGAACTGTTTCCCGAGGCGCGCCTGGAGCTGTTCACCTCCGACAGCCTGATGAATCGCAACGAGGCCACTGCCGCCGTCGAGCGCATGATCGCGGGCGAGATCGACATCCTGATCGGCACCCAGATGGCCGCCAAAGGCCATCACTTCCCCAATCTCACCCTGGTCGCGGTGGTCGATGCCGACCTCGGCCTGAACGGCGGCGACCTGCGCGCCGCCGAGCGCACTTTCCAGCTACTCTATCAGGTGGCCGGCCGTGCCGGACGTGAGGACCGGCCCGGGCGGGCGCTGGTGCAGACCCATGTGCCGGAGCATCCGGTGATGCAGGCGCTGGTGTCGGGCGATCGTGATCGCTTCGTGGCGGCGGAATTGGAGGACCGGCGCATCGCCGGTATGCCGCCCTTTGGCCGGCTGGCCTCGCTCATCATCTCGGGGCCTGATCCGGCCGCTGTCGACAACGTCTGCGCTGCCCTGGCGCGCCGGGCGCCGCATCAGGAGGGGGTCACTATCCTCGGTCCCTCGACCGCGCCGCTCGCCCTGCTGCGCGGACGCCATCGCAAGCGCTTCCTGCTGAAAGCGTCGCGCGATATCGCAGTGCAACCTCTGCTGCGGACCTGGTTGGAGAGGATCGGATTGCCCGGCTCAGTGCGTCTGCAGATCGACGTCGATCCCTATTCCTTCATGTGACCCGAGGCGCTGGTTACAGCGCCGTACCGCGCTGAAAAATCGCGGTAATACAGAGCCTTGGCATCCTTGCGCCCTGGAAAACCGCATGGTAGCAACGCGCGCTTTTGCGGGGTGGAGCCACTTATTTCACCTGCGAAAAGTGAAGGCGATTCAACCACTTGCCGGCCCGCCGCCGCGGCCTGGGAGAGGCGTTCGACGTGTCAACTTCCGCCACATCAGGCGTTGCTGGGCGCTATGCCAGCGCTCTTTTCGAGTTGGCGGACAATGCCCGGTCGCTTGACCAGGTCGCCGAGGATCTCAGGACTTTCCGCACGATGGCGGCCGAAAGCGCAGAGCTTGCGCGCGTGCTCGCCAGCCCCGTCGTCGGTCGCGCGGCAAAAAGCCAGGCGCTGCTCGCCGTGCTCGACGCCGCCGGCATCAAGGGGCTGACGCGCAGTTTCATCGGCACGGTGGCCGCCAACGGCCGCGCCCGCGAACTGGTCGCCATGGCAACGGCTTTTCTCAGCGAGCTGGCGAGCCGGCGTGGCGAGACGACGGTCGCCGTCACGACGGCCGTGCCGCTGTCACCGGCCCAGCTGCAGCAGCTCAACGATACGCTGCGCTCGGTCCTGGGCAGCACCAAGGTTTCCATCGATGCGCGCGTAGAACCCGAGATCCTGGGCGGCCTTGTCGTCAAGGTGGGCTCGCGCCTGTTCGATTCGTCCATCCGCAGCAAGCTGCAGCGTCTGCAGCTCGCCATGAAGGGGGTTGCTTAAAATGGATATCCGCGCCGCTGAAATCTCGGCCATTCTCAAGCAGCAGATCGCGAGCTTCGGCACCGAGGCCGAAGTCGCAGAGGTCGGCCAGGTCCTGTCGGTCGGTGACGGCATCGCCCGCGTCTATGGCCTCGACAGCGTCAAGGCCGGCGAGATGGTCGAGTTCCCCGGCGGCATCAAGGGCATGGCGCTGAACCTCGAGAAGGACAATGTCGGCGTCGTGATCTTCGGCGAGGACCGCACGATCCGCGAAGGCGACACCGTCAAGCGCACCGGCACCATCGTCGACGTGCCGGTGGGCAAGGGCCTGCTCGGCCGCGTGGTCGACGGCCTCGGCAACCCGATCGACGGCAAGGGCCCGATCGCCTCGACCGAGCGCCGCCTCGTCGAAGTGAAGGCCCCCGGAATCATTCCGCGCAAGTCGGTGACCGAGCCGATGCAGACGGGCCTGAAGGCCCTCGATTCGCTGGTGCCGGTCGGCCGCGGCCAGCGCGAGCTGATCATCGGCGACCGCCAGACCGGCAAGACCGCCGTCGCCATCGACACGTTCCTGAACCAGAAGCCCATCAACAAGGGCACCGACGAGAGCCGCAAGCTCTATTGCATCTACGTCGCCATTGGCCAAAAGCGCTCGACCGTGGCGCAGATCGTCAAGACGCTCGAGGACAACGGTGCG
>DATGZZ010000496.1:0-2063 GCA_035296945.1 Reyranella sp. | reverse complement strand
ACGCACCTGGAAGTGGCCCTGGGTCGTCGACCAGACCTGGACCTGGCCGTCTTCGGCCGCGGACGCCAAGGTGGCGTGCGGCTCGATGTAGCCCTGGTGCACGGCCTGCGTGGTGTAGTCCTTCTCGATCACCACCTCGGCCTGGGCGAAGCCCGCCTTGGCGTCGCCCTTCTTGAACTCGATGCGCTTGGCGATGTTCGACGGCTTGGTGGCCGGCGGGTTGGCGCCCTCGGTCAGCAGGTGGTCGTGCAGGATCGGCGCGCCGGGCTTCATCGCCTCGGCAACGTCGATGACGTGCGGCAGCACTTTGTAGTCGACTTTGATCAGGGCCAGCGCCTGCTTGGCGATCGCCTCCGACACCGCGGCGACGGCGGCGACGGGATGGCCCTCATAGAGCGCCTTCTCGCGCGCCATGATGTTGCGCGTGACGTCGCGCATGTTCACCTGCATCTCGCCGGTCGGCACGATGAGGTTGGGCTGGTCGGGGAAGTCCTTCGCGGTGATCACCGCCTTGACGCCAGCCAGCGCCTCGGCCTTCGACGTGTCGATCGACTTGATGACGGCGTGGGCGTGCGGCGAGCGCAGCACCTTGCCGATCAGCTGGCCGGGCAGGCTGAAGTCGGCGCCGAAGCGGGCGCGGCCGGTCACCTTGTCGGCGCCGTCGGGGCGATCGGGACGCGTGCCGATCCACTTGTACTTGCCTTCGGTATTGGGCCGATGCTCTTGATTGCTCATCGTGCTGACCCTCTCATTTCGGCGGCCACATCGAGGACCGCGGTGACGATCTTGTCGTAGCCCGTGCAGCGGCAGAGATTGCCCGCCAGCCAGTAGCGGACTTCTTCCTCGGTCGGGTTGGGGTACTTCTCGAGCAGCGCCTTGGAGGCGATCAGGAAGCCCGGCGTGCAGATGCCGCACTGCAGGGCTGCCATCTCGACGAACTTCGACTGCAGCGGATGCAGCTTGTCGCCCAGGGCCATGCCCTCGATGGTCTCGACCTTGACGCCCTCCGCCTCGGGCGCGAGCACCAGGCAGGAGCAGACCAGCCGGCCGTTGACCATGACGCTGCAGGCGCCGCAGTCCCCCGAGCCGCAGCCTTCCTTGCTGCCGGTCAGCCCGAGATTGTCGCGCAGGACATCGAGCAGGGTCTGGTTGGCGTCGCACAGGAACTCGGTCGGCGCGCCGTTGATGGTGGTGTTGACGTGGATCTTGGCCATGTGGTGACGATTCCTCTTAAACTTAAACCGGGCGATGTCCGCGGTGCTCGATGCCGTTGATGCGATCGCGCGCGATCAAGGCCGAGCGCTTGAGCAGCACGCCGGCGATCTTGGTGCGATACTTGATGGTGCCGCGCTTGTCGTCGATCGGACGGCAGGCGGCGGAGCAGGCGTCGGCGGCGGCGTCGAGCGCCGCGTCGTCGAGCTTGGAGCCGATCAGCGCCTTGGCCGCCTTGTCGACCAGCAGCACGGTGGGCGCCACGGCGCCGAGGCCGACGCGCGCGTCGGTGACGGTGCCCCCCTTCATGGTGAGCGAAACGCCGACGCCGACGACGGCGATATCCATCTCGGTGCGCGGGATCAGGCGCAGGTAGGCGTCCGACGAGCCCTTGGGCCGCGCCGGCAGGGTCAGGCTGACGACGATCTCGCCGGTCTTCAGCGAGGTCTTGCCCGGACCGATGCAGAACTTCTCGACCGGCACGGCGCGCTTGCCGTTGGGGCCCGCGACATTGACGATGCAGCCGGCGGCGACCAGGGCCGGCACGCTGTCGGCGGCCGGCGAGGCGTTGCAGAGGTTGCCGCCCGCGGAGGCGCGGCCCTGGACCTGGGTCGAGCCGATCAGGTTGCAGGCCTCGATCACGCCGGGCCAGGTCTTGCGCAGCTTCTTGTTCTCGCCGAGCACGGCGGCCGGCGTGGCGGCGCCGATGGTGAAGGCACCGTTCTTTTCGGTGATGCTCACCATCTCGGGGATCTTCTTGACGTCGACGATCACGCCGGGCGTCCGGGCGCCGGACTTCATCTGGACCAGGAGATCGGTGCCGCCGGCCAGGATGTAACCCTTGCCCTTGG
>DATGZZ010000495.1:0-4219 GCA_035296945.1 Reyranella sp. | reverse complement strand
ACGCCGATGGTCTTGCGCTCGTTCTCCAGCCGCGGCCCCTGCTCGATGTGCGCCTCGACATAGCCATCGAGCGCGAAACCGGGCTTGCCCGCGCTGAGCGGCGCCGGCGCGGCGTTGAGCGTGCTGGCCAGCGCGTCCTTCAGCACGACGCCGTCCCAGTCCTTGGCGAGAAGCATGTCGTCGAGCGTGTAGTGGCCCGCGAACACCGCCGATCCCATGGCGCCCGGCTGGAAGCGCGAGCCTTCCTCGTTGGTCCAGGCGACGGCCACGACCGGCCGCTTGGTCCTGACGCCCGCGTCCTCGAGGGCTTCCAGCGCCTCGAAGGCGGCCAGCACGCCGTACATGCCGTCGAAGCGGCCGCCGGTCGGCTGGCTGTCCATGTGCGAGCCGCTCATCACCGGGAGCGCGGCGGCATCGCTGCCCTCGCGGCGCACGAAGAGATTGCCGATGGCGTCGGTGAAGATCGAAAAGCCGCGCGCCTTGGCCCACGAGGCGAGCAGGTTGCGGGCGGCGGCATCCTCGGCCGACAGCGCCTGGCGGTTCACCCCACCCTTGGGCGTGGCGCCCAGCCGGGCCATGTCGACATGGCGCTGCCACAGGCGGTCCTCGCGAACGGCATTGGCACCGCTCATGCATTCTCTCCAGTTGTTGGCCGGTCTATAGCGGCCCCATAGTCGCGCATCAATCGGGAGGCCCCCTTGCACAATCACCTCGACCGCAATCTCATCGGCTACGGCCCCAACCCGCCCGATCCGCAATGGCCCAACCAGGCCCGCGTGGCCGTGAGTTTCGTGCTGAACTATGAGGAAGGCGGCGAGAACACGATTTTAAATGGCGATGCCGCCTCGGAAGTGTTTCTGACCGAGACGCCCGGTGGCACGCCGATCGTGGGCGGCCGCGATCTGTCGACCGAGTCGATGTACGAGTACGGCAGCCGCGCCGGCTTCTGGCGCATCCTGCGGCTGTTCTCCGAGCGCAACATGCGCTTCACCTCGTGGGCGGTCGGTCGCGCGCTGGAGCTGAACCCCGCCGCCGGCAAGGCCATGGCCGAGGCCGGCCACGAGGTGGCGAGCCACGGCTATCGCTGGATCAACTACAAGGATTTCACCCTCGAGCAGGAGCTCGACCACATGAAGAAGGCGGTGAGGGCCATCGCCGAGGCCGCCGGCAAGCCGCCGGTCGGCTGGTACACCGGCCGCTTCGGCATGCACACGCTTGCCGCCGTCATCAAGCACGGCGGCTTCCTCTATTCGAGCGATTCCTACAACGACGACCTGCCCTACTGGGTGAAGGTCGATGGCACGCCGCACCTGATCATTCCTTACACGCTCGAAGTGAACGACATGAAGTTCGGCGTGGCGCCGGGCTACACCGCGGGCGACGGCTGGTTGCAGGCGATGAAGGACAGCTTCGACGTGCTCTACGCCGAGGGCGCCAAAAGCCCGAAGATGATGTCGATCGGCCTGCACTGCCGCCTGGTCGGCCGGCCCAGCCGTGCCGCGACCTTGGCGCGCTTCATGGACTACGTCGCGTCAAAGCCCAAGGTCTGGGTGGCCACGCGCGAGGAGATCGCCCGGCACTGGATGGAGGTGCATCCGGCGAAGTGACGCCTTCCTCCCTACGCGAAGCGTGGGGAGGTGTCGCCGTCATACGGCGACGGAGGGGTCATGACCCCTCCGTCCGCTGCGCGGACACCTCCCCTCGTGTGACGAGGGGAGGAAGAGAGATTAGCTCAGCGACTGCTGCACCCACTGTTCGATGCCGGCGGCGTTCATCAGGCCGGACTGGCGAGCGATCTCCTTGCCGTGGCTGAACAGGATCATGGTCGGGATCCCCTGGATGCCGAAGCGGCCGGCAAGCTGCTGCTCCTCGTCGGTGTTCACCTTGGCGAAGCGGACCCTGGGCTCGAGCTGGCCCGCCGCCGTCTCGAACTGCGGCGCCATGGCCTTGCAGGGCCCGCACCACGGTGCCCAGAAGTCGACCAGCAGCGGGATGTCGCTCTTGGCCGCATGGGTCTCGAAGCTCTGGGCGTTCAGCGCCACGGGATGACCCTCGAACAGCGGCGAGCCGCACTGGCCGCATTTGCCGCTGCTGCCGGTCGCCAGCTTTTCGCGCGGCGCACGGTTCAGGGTGTTGCAGGCAGGGCAGGCGACGATCAGGGAGTCGGACACGGCACACCTCTTTGCTCGTCGGATAATGCCCCACGGGCGACAACGTTGCAGCCGTGCTAGAGCGGTTTCCGGTCAGGTGGAACCGCGTGCGGTTCCACCTGACCGGAAACGCGCGCACGGGGGTTAGTCGTTGCAGCAGGCATATTCCGTTCGGCTGATTCCAGCCGAACGGAATATGCTCTAGGAAATGTCATGGACGACGTGATCGCTCAGGCCCCGACCGGCACCACCATGACCCTGCGCGCGTTGGCGCGTTTCCCCGATCGCATGGCTTTCGTGTGGGATGGCGGCAGCCTCACCTATCGCGGCGCGCTCGACCTGATCGGCCGCCTGCAGGCGGCGATGGTGGCGGCCGGTGTGCGCAAGGGCCAGACCGCAGCGTTCCTCAGCGCCAACAGTGCGGAGACCTGGTGCGCCGGCGTCGCCGCCCTCGGCCTGGGATTGATCGCCACCTGGCTGCATCCGCTGGGCGCGATCGGCGATCACCTCGAGGTCATCGAGGATGCCGAGGCATCGGTGCTGGTCGTCGATCCCAGGACGCACGCCCAGCGCGGTAGCGAGCTTGCCGTCAAGGCCGGGCGCCTCGCCATCGTGCTCACCATGGGCAAGGCGGATTTCGGGCGCGACGTGATGGCGGCGGCCGACAAGATCGGCGCGGCGTCACCGGTCGATCTCACCAATGCCGACGACTACGCGATCATCAACTACACCGGCGGCACGACCGGCAAGTCCAAGGGCGCGATCCGGCGGCACCGGTCCAGTGCGGCATCGACGTTGGCGATCGCGGCCGACTTCGAGTTTCCCGCGGTGCCGCGCTATCTTGCGGCGGCGCCCATCACCCACGTCTCCGGCACCAAGGTGACGCCGGCGCTGCTGCGCGGCGGCACGGTGCATCTGCTGAAGGGCTTCGAGCCGGAAAAGTTCCTGGCCACCATCGAGCGCGAGAAGATCAATTTCACGCTGATGGTGCCGACGATGATCTACGTGCTGCTCGATCACCCAAAGCTCGAGCAGACCGACCTGTCGTCGTTGGAACTGATCCTGTACGGCGCCTCGCCGATGTCGCCGACGCGGCTCGTGGAGGGGTTGGAGCGCATTGGCCCGGTGTTCAGCCAGCTCTACGGCCAGACCGAATGCTATCCCGTGAGCGTTCTCAGCAGGGCCGACCACGACGCCCGCAGGCCCGAGCTGTTCGCCTCGTGCGGCTTCCCCGTCTCCTCGTGCAGCGTGACGCTGCGCGATGACGACAATAACGAAGTGAAGCAAGGCGAAGCCGGCGAGATCTGCGTGCGCGGGGTGCACGCCATGGAGCAGTACTGGAAGCGGCCCGAGCAGACCGCCGAGACCTTCAAGGGCGGCTGGTTGCATACCGGCGACATCGCCCGCGCCGACGAGCGCGGCTATCTCTATATCGTCGATCGCAAGAAGGACATGATCGTGTCCGGCGGCTTCAACATCTTCCCGCGCGAAGTCGAAGATGTGCTGTCCTCGCATCCCGATGTCGCCATGGCCGCGGTGATCGGCGTGCCGCACGAGAAGTGGGGCGAGGCCGTCGCCGCATTGATCGTCGCCAAGCCCGGGGCGCGGCCCGCTGCCGAGGCGCTGATGCAGCATGTGAAGGACCGCAAGGGCAGCACGCACGCGCCCAAGCAGGTCGAGTTCGTCGACAGCCTGCCGCTCACCGCCGTCGGCAAGGTCGACAAGAAAATACTGCGCGCAAAATATTGGGCAGGCCAGTCACGACAGGTGGGATGAATCTTCGCGATGCGGTCATCCGGCGTTCAGCGAGCGAACAAATCGTTGTTGATGACGGACGCATTGCCGCACTGAAGAACGAGCGAAGCAGCACTATGATGCTCGCTGTCGATGAGATGCTTCGCTTCGTTCGCGATGACAGAAGCGCCTGCTATCTCACCACCACACAAGCATTTATTCCGTTTCGTCTCGAATGTATCAGCGTTCGATGATGCCGACGTTCGCTGGCTGTTCGCACCCCAAACATTATCCACGTGCTGTGTGAATCTCGCCCTCGCAGGGTTTACCTCGGC